>JAZRSP010000193.1:0-10216 GCA_045651565.1 Victivallaceae bacterium
TGACCGCCGCTTGTCCAGCCTACTCCGCCTTTGGTATTCATGATTCTTCGGAGATATTCAGGAAGTTTGCCGTTATTGAAGCCTTTTTCAATTAACTCCATTTGATCTTTGGAAACATTCATGCCGCCTTTATCGACATCCCATTGCAAACCGTAATATTGGGTGATTAAATTTTTTACAACTTCGAGAGAGTAATCGGGGTTGTTTTCTTTTTCATTTTTGAGGATAGCATTGAAAGTATCAGCAGAACACTTTTGGTGGACAAGCCTTTCCAAGTGCAATGAAGTACCGCTCAGACCAAGAGCCAAACCGCCGGTTTCATGGTCGCCAGTAACAACAACCAAGGTTTCTTCCGGGTGGAGTTTTGCAAATTCAAGTACGACTTTTACCGCATCGTCGAAGTCAAGAACTTCGCGCAAGTTCTCTGCACTTCTATTGGCGTGACCGTCCCAGTCAATCTGTCCGCCTTCAACCATCATAAAAAATCCGTTGGGGTTGTCGAGCGATTTAATGCCCAAATTAACAAACTCTGAAAGAGAAAGGTCGGCATCTCTGCGGTCGATAGCTTTGGCAAGACCTCCGCTATAAAGAGAATTTACGGCAATGATTTTTCCACCGACGGATTGGAAATTTCTAATGCTTTCAGTGCCTTCGATAATGGTGTAACCAGCTTCTCTTGCAAAGTCAAAGACATTGCCTTTGTAGCCCTCTGCTTTGCTTGAATTTCCTTGGAGTAAACCGCCGCCACCGAAGAAATCAAAGTTTGAAGCAACCAAATCCAACCCGATTAAATAGTACAAGTTTCTGCCCGGCTGGTGTCCGTAGAAGCCAGCGGGAGTTGCATGATTCAATGATACGCTGGAAATGATACCGACTTTTTTGCCGGCTTTTTTAGCAACTTCGGCAGTTGATTCCAAAGGTTTTTTGTTTGAATCCACTCCGACAGCACCATTGTAAGTTTTTGTTCCGCAAGCGATAGCGGTTGCCGCAGCGGCGGAGTCAGTTACGAGAGCATTAGCGGAAACGGTTCGGGTGGTTGCATGATAGTCCATGTGATTAATTGCCAGTTCGCCGCGTCCTGCCAGAATCGAAAATTCTTCTGCCATCATGCGTTGGGGGGTACTCATGCCGTCACCGATAAAAAGGAAAACATACTTGACTTTTTTGGCATCCTGTGCTTGAAGTGATACGATTGCCAAAACGATTGTTGCGACAATCAACAACATTTTAGAAAAACTTTTTTTCATATTTGACTCCTTGGTTTATAATTAAAAAATGAAATGAATAAAATAATATACACTATCATTTTATAAAAACAATAGAAGAAATAAAAAAAAGTGAATATTTTCTCTGTTTTCTCCGGCTTGATACTTGTGTATTACTTGCGGATAACGAAGTTGTGCCATGTCATACTTGAGAAGATATGCCGATAGACTGGGAGATATAGGAAATCTGGAATGACTATGAGTAGTATAGTCGGACATTTTTACAAAAAACACTCTCTATACACAAAATTACACAAATAAGAGTTTTTTTGTTTTCTTTTTTTTAAAAGGAGAGAAGTGCAGGCGAGAGGAAAACAAAACAATAAATTCCAATCTCGGACAAAGGCTGTTGTCCTTGTATAGATGGTGGGTATCGGAGAGTGAAGCGTAAGTTTGTCCCCTAAAAAAATTATTTGCACAGGTTGAAAATTAATTGTTCAAGTACGGTGCGTGGTTGGGTTTTGCCTGAAACGATAGCCAAGTTTGCCTGGGAGGTACATTTGATTGCGTGGGCAATTGCATTTTTATCCCATGATAAGGCGGATTCGCATACTTTGAATGCCCGGTAGGGGTGCAAGCCCAAGAGGAAGTTTTTAGGGTATTTATTTTTCAGCGTTGCATCTATATTATCAAAAGTGCGTGGATGTAAATTTTTATCGACTTGCAACTCCTGCATAGCGAGTCGGGTTTGGACGATTTTCTGAACTTCATTTGAAATAGCGGTCATAATTTTCATTTCGACTTCACCGTTATCGATTAATACATCAAGCAGTTTGATTGAGGTTGCCAGATTTTTTTCCATAAGAGCGCCGGTAAATAGATAAATCAGACTCTCCGGAGTTTTGGCGCAAACTTGTTTGCAGATCTCCAAATTGATAGATTGTTCTTCGCCGAGATAGATTATTAATTTCTCGATTTCATTCTCGATAACTCCGTTGTCATTGGGCAGAACTTCACAGAGGAATTTTACTGCATCCGGGGTGATATTTTTGCCGTTGGATTTAATGTAATCAGAGATGATGAGAGATTTCATTTCCTGATATTTTTTGTCTGTAATTTTGATTGCTTCAAAATTTTCGAGAACAGCGACTGATTTTATCTTTTTTGAGTTTGCTTTTCTTAAATCAATAACGCTCTCGGGAGATTCGATAATAAGGTTGATATTCTCATCGTAATTTTTTTCAAGCAGCATGGAAAAGAGTTTTTCTCCAAGCGGTGAAGTTGGATTTATAAGTTTGTCAATATCTTTGAAATAACGCAGAAAAACGGTTTTAAACGGAGTTAAAAATGGCGGAGTTTGCAGTTCGGAAATTAAAGAGTTAAGTGTTTCCTCCAAAGTTAAATTATCTCCGACAATAATTTCGGTGCTGCACTCGTCGCTTGATAGTTCGTCATTATCTGCATTGTTATCAGCAGAAAAAGCTAATTCTCTCGCCAAGGCGATAGAGCGTTTTTTGACCGCTAACTCGTTTTCGCCGTAGATTATATAAAATTTCCCCATTTTTTTCCCTTGTTAAATTTAATCCGCTTTTTGCATAATTTACAATATTTTTTACAAATATCAAGAAAAAAGCAAAAAAAAATCTATTTTTTTCAAAAATAAGAGAGATTTAATTTGCGATATTGAAAAAATGGGTATATATTACCTTTAAGATATTTGTATTAAAATTTTTTTGATATTGGATTTTTTTAAAATGAATAATTGTGAATTGAGAGCAGAGTTACTTAAAAACTGTCATAAAATTGTAGTGAAAGCCGGTACCAGATTATTGACTGATAGAAATCGTATCGGAATTTTGGTTAATGGAATCGCCGAACTCAGAAAAAGAAATTATCGGGTGATTCTGGTTACTTCCGGTGCCGTCGGTATGGGTATGAAAGAGTTGGGCTTGGAGAAACGCCCGAAAAAATTGGCGGAAGTTCAGGCACTTGCCGCAATCGGGCAGGGGAAGCTTATGGAAATTTATGAGCAGGAGTGTGCCGCTCATGGTATTAAAACTGCTCAATTGCTTCTGACCGCAATGGATTTAAGAAATCGTTCACGCTACTTGAATGCGATGAATTGTATTAATGCTTTGTTGGATAACGAAGTTTTGCCGATTATCAATGAGAATGACTCGGTGTCTGTCGATGAACTCAAATTCGGCGATAATGATATGCTTGCGGCGATGTTGGGAAGTTTGACCAATGCCGAATTGACCATCATTCTGACTACTGAATCAGGTTTGCGTGACCGTGATGAGAATGGTGAGTTGAGTGATCGTATAAGTGTGGTCGAAAGACTTGATGATTCGCTTATGGATATTGCACAGGGTACTGACAATTCAGAATTTTCAATTGGCGGAATGAGTTCGAAGTTAAAGGCTGCTCATTTGGTTGTCGCAAGCGGAAATTATCTCTATATTGCTGACGGCAGAGTTGAGGATATGTTAGTTCAAATTGCTGACGGCAAAGACGTGGGAACACTCTTTTTGCCGATGGAAAGAAAATTGCATTCGAAGAAAATTTGGATTAACTTTTTCTCCAAGAGTTCCGGCAAGGTTTATGTGGATAGCGGTGCTACTAATGCAATCAAAGAAAAAGGCAAGAGTTTGTTGCCATTAGGAGTCAAGGCAATTGCAGGTGCTTTTAAACGAGGTGATACCGTAGAGATTATTGACCAGAAAACACAGATGATTATTGCGCGAGGATTGGTCAATTATGATGCGGAAGATTGTTTGAAAATTATGCAGAAGCACTCAAAAACATTGGCAGATGTCTTGGGAAAGGACAGTCCTGATGAACTTGTACATCGGGATAATTTAGTTTTAATTTAAGAAAATCTTACAATGTAAGGTTTGAGGTAAAAAAAGTATGCGATTTATATGTCCTGAATGTTCAAAAATTACAAAAATTGAGTTGATGCAGTTTGGCAAGGAAGTTGAATGTGATAATTGTCATAAAACTGTTAAAGCTCCGCCTGACTATTATGCTCCCGATGTGATTATCGGAGACTTTCAGATCGAGCGTGAAATTGCCCGTGGCGGAATGGGACTTGTTTTTCTCGCCAAGCAGGTGTCGCTTGATCGTGAAGTGGCGTTGAAAATTTTGATGAACAGTTTTACCGAAGATGCCGAGTTTATCAGGCAGTTCGTGCAGGAAGCTCGTGCGGCGGCTAAACTAAATCACCCCAATGTGGTGCAGGCTTTTATGGTCGGGGAAGAAGACGGAGTGCTGTTTTTTGCCATGGAATACATCGACGGCAAGACCATGAAGCAGATTTTGGCAAAAGAGAAGAAGATTGACCCTTTGAGAGCAGCCAAGGTTGTGCGTGATATTGCGGAAGCATTGGATTTTGCTTGGACAGAATACAAGATTGTTCACCAGGACATTAAGCCTGATAATATTATGATCAATAGCAAGGGTAGAGCCAAACTTGCAGATTTGGGTTTGGCGAAGGCAGGGGAAAATGCTCTGCTTGATGAGGACGGTGACGAAGTTTTTGGTACACCTCAATATATCAGCCCCGAACAACTTTATGGCGAAAAAACTGATGTTCGAAGCGATATTTATTCACTCGGTGCGTCTTTTTATCACATGGTGGTCGGCGAATTTCCTTTCGTAGGCTCAGATGCTAATGAGATTGCAAGAAAGCATGTTACCGAGGAACTTGTTCCGCCGAATAAAAGAAATCCCGATATCCCGGAAAAAATCAGCGACATTATTGTAAAAATGATGGCGAAAGATATTAATGAACGCTATCAATCCGCCGCTGAATTGTCAAAAGATTTGCTTTATGTAATTGAGCATTATGACGAAATTTCCAAAAAGGCAGAACCGGAAAAAGTTGAAAAAACACAAAGTGATGCTAAATCTCCGCTTGCTGCCGCACCGAAACCGATTTTAAAGGCTCCGCCGGTAATCGGTTTGAAGAAAAAAGAAGAACCACCCAAAACTCCGGAACAACAAGTTGCAGCAGCTCCGGCAGTAACTTCTGCCCAAACAGAGGAGGCTAAACCGGTTTTGAAGGCAGCTCCGGCAATCGGTTTAAAGAAAAAGGAAGAACCGCCCAAAACTCCGGAAGTAAAAGAGGTAACCCCGGAAGTAAAAGTTGCTGAGCCTGCTCAAAATGCTCCGAAGAAAGGTGTGAAAGTTGTCGAACCTCCCAAAAAAGGAGTTAAGGTTGTTAGGAAAAAAGAGAGCAATAATACTGCAACAATCATCGCTGTAATTGTCATTGTGATTTTGTTGATTGCTGGTGGTGTGGTTGCTTATCTCAAGCGTGATGTAATTATGTCTTTTATCAATAAAAACAAATCACAGAATGAAGAAAGTGCCAGTGAAGAAAAAGTTGTTCCAAAAGTTCCTGTCAGAGTTACTCCGCCCAAAGAAGAAAGACCGAAAGTACCAGAGAGAACTTACATCAAAGATTTGACCGAGTTGCGAGATAATCTTAAACATAATCCGAATAAGGAACTTGATTTTTTGATCGGGTTTGATGATTTTTTGCAGAAATATCCGACTCCGAAAGATTTGGAAGAACGCAAACTCTATGAAGAGGTTGTGGCAAGTTATGTTTTGATTGACGAGCGTCTTCGTGTTCAGCCCAGACGAGATAGCTTAAAAAAAGAACACTTGCAGGAAATTGAAGTCCGTCGGGATATTGTTGCCCAAAAAGCACAGGCCGAGGCAGAGAAAAAAGCAACCGAAGCAAGACTTGCAGAGGAAGCAAGAATTCAACGAGAAAAAGATGAGGCTCAAAGAGCAGAATCCGCAAAAATGCGACAGGAAGAAAATCGAATTGCCAGTGAATATATCGCTAAAATTTCTCCCGCTATCCCGCAAATGCGTACCTTATTCAGAGCCGCTTGTGTCGATCCTGCCAAAAAGGCTGAATTGGAAAAATTTGTAGCAAATATAGTTTATAAATATCCTTTGAGAGAGTTTCCGATTTATCGTGAAACTGCAATTCAAAAAGATGTAATAAATTTCGGTAAACTTTTGATTGCCAATGTGGACAAAGCCCATGTGATGTATCAAGTGTTTGAGGGGGCAAACAATAAATTTGTTGGTACTCAATTCTATAAAGGTACTATGATGCTGGTTAAATCGACCGATTTCAAAAAACATATTGTCAAAGTCGAAGTTTTGAAAAATCGAAAAGTCATCAATTTCTCTCTTGAACGCAACGAGAATCGTGAAGTGCTTTTCAAGAAAATTGTTGATAATAACAAGAGTTTGAATATCAGAGAGTTGAATTTTTATTACAACTTTTTCTTTGATTATGACGAATCTGTATTGTCGAACTTGGCTCCGAACAGTTTCTGGAAAACTTACTGCACTAAAACCTTGAAATAAGAAAGATTGTGACACTTTTTATGGAAGATATTTTTAAAGGCGAATGGGTTTGGGAAGCCGCAGGCGGATTTGGCTGTGTCGTGAGGGTAAAAAATCACCTCTATCATGAAGTTACTCCATATCAGACAATTGATATTTATGAAACCGACAAGGTCGGAAGACTTTTGACTTTGAACGGAATTATTCAGCTTACCGAGTTTGACGAGTTTGCTTATCAGGAGATGATGGCACATACAGTACTTATGGGGTGTCGAAACCCTGAAAGAGTCTTGGTAATTGGCGGCGGCGACGGTGGAGTTTTGCGGGAAATTGCCAAACACCCGGAAGTCAAGCAAATCGATATTTGCGAAATTGATGAGGCGATGGTTAATGCCGCAAAAAAATATTTGCCGTCTTTGGCGGTAGGTTATGAGGATGAGAGAGTAACTGTTTATATCGATGACGGCAGTAAATTTATTGAAAAATATGAGAACTATTATGATTGTATTATTGTAGATTCCACTGATCCGGGCGGGGTAGGAGATCCATTGTTCGGAGAGGATTTTTATCGCAGCATGCGGAAGGCATTGCGGCAGGGTGGAGTTATCGGTTCGCAATCAGAGTCGCCGTTTCTTCTGCCGGAAGTTGTGGCGCAATTGCAGAAATTTACCGGGGAATTTTTTGATTATACGGCTTATGGTATGTTTTATGTGCCGACTTATCCTATGGGACAAATCGGTATTTGCGTCGGCGGTGTCGGAATTGATGCGACCAAGGCTCAAAGGCCCTTGTCTATGGAACTCCAAAGTAAATTGCGTTACTACAATACCGAGATTCATGAGGCGTGTTTTAAATTGCCGCAGTTCGTAAAAAATATGTTAGCAAAAGAAAATGATTAAATTATGACAATAGATATTGATGAATTAGTTGCTTTTAAAGAATTGGGTTTAAGTAAGCAGACTTTAAAGGCATTGGCAAAAAAGGGTTTTACTGAACCTACTCCTATTCAAAAGGCGGCGATTCCGATTTTGCTTAAAGGCGAAAAAGATGTGGTCGGTCAGGCTTTGACCGGAACCGGGAAAACTGCCGCTTTTGCTTTGCCGATTATTGAGAGTATAAAAGGCGACGGAGAGTGCGTAAAGGCGATTATTTTGACTCCGACCCGTGAATTGGCAATGCAGGTTGCAACCGAGTTTGACTCTTTGGCTCAAAATTCTGACCTGAAAACTGTTTGCGTTTATGGCGGACAGTCGATAGATATTCAAATTAAAGTGCTTCGCAAAGGGTGCGATGTAATTGTCGGAACTCCGGGGAGAGTGATTGATTTGATGAATCGTGGTGTTTTTGACCTCGCAAATATTGAATTTGCGGTACTTGATGAGGCAGATGAAATGCTTAATATGGGATTTATTGAGGATATTGAGTATATTCTCGAAGAAACTCCCGATGATAAGAAAATGTTGCTTTTTTCAGCAACTATGCCGGCGCCGATTATGAAGATTGCCGAGAATTTTATGCGAGATTATGAAATTGTCAATGTCAATAAAAACGAGAATACCAATACCGACTTGACAGAACAAATTTACTATGAAGTAAAAAGAGTCGATAAGTTTGAAGCTCTCTTGCGGATAATTGATGCCGAGTTGGATATGTATGCAATTGTCTTCTGCCGTACCAGAAATGATGTTGACGAACTTTTGGATAAACTTTTGGGGGCAAATGTGCGTGCCGATGCAATTCATGGCGAAATCAGCCAAATGCAACGGACAAAGGTGATTAATAATTTTAAAAGTCGTAAGTTCAATATTCTGCTTGCAACCGATGTGGCGGCAAGGGGAATTGATGTGAAAACTTTGACGCATGTTATTAATTATTCTATCCCGGAGAGTGCGGAAATTTATGTGCATCGAATCGGGCGTACCGGTAGAGCAGGGAATGCGGGAACGGCGATAACTTTTGTTACTCCGGGAGAAACTCGCAGGTTGGCGCAAATCAGAAAAGAGCTTAATATTAGAATTGAGAAAAAACTCCTCCCCAATGGCGAGGAAATTGTTGCCGGAAAAGTTGCCGCACTCGATGATGTTTGGGGACGGATTATTACCAATAATCACCACAAGTGTTATCAGCATATTGCAACTCAAATGTTGGAAAAATATGATGCAGTGTCTTTGGTTGCGGCAATTTTGCGGAATAGTTACAAAAATACGCTTATTGCTGATTCTTACAAGAAAATCGGCAACACCGAAGAAGTTTCCAAAAAAGCCAAGAAAAAGAAGAAAGAATCTCGTTTTGACCGTGATTGCGGAGAACCGACCAGACTCTTTTTCGGAGTTGGAAAAAATGACGGAGTTGGTGCTAAAAAGTTGCTGGATATGATTTTTGACCGAACCGGGATAAAAAGTTATATGATCGGCAAGGTTGATTGTTATGATAAATTTTCTTATGCTACTGTGGCTGAAAATGATGCGGAGAAAATAATTTCTGCTTTTAAGCGCGGCAAAGGTAAGAGAATTAATGTAGAATACGCGAATTAATATAGTATTATCATAAAAAAAGAGAAGAATTATGAAAAAAATGTTGTTGTTATGTGGAGTTGCAATTGTTTTGGCAATGGTTAATGGTTGCTACGCAAGTGTTCGGAAAAATTGTGTTTGCGGAGTTGAAAATTGCGAGTGTACTTGTATTCCGTGCCGCATGGGAAAAACTTATGTCAAATGCTTTAATTCTTCGGTGAAAGCTCAAACCGAAGAACCAAAAGATGTCGAAGTTATTCAAGTTGAAGATACAAAAACTCCTGTAACTCCGGTTGAAAATGATAGTGTCCGAGAGGCAATCACTGAAACTAAAACCGAAGCACAGAAATTTCATGGAAAAGTTATCCCTACTTATGTGGAATTTGTTTTGGATTGTGCCAGTTTGAAAAATGCCGACAAGGCGAAAGAAAAGCCGGAAAAACCGATCACTATGGTTTTCACCGAAAAAGATGGAAAAATTCTCGTGGCAGGTTGTGCCGGGGTTAATCGTTACTTCGGCAATGCAGTTATTAAAAAAGATTCTAATGAAATTAAGTTCAGTCAAATGAGTTCAACCATGATGATGGGGCCGGGATTGGAAGTTGAGCAAATCTTTTTGCAAACTCTGGAAAAAGTTGAAAAATACAATATTGTAGAGAATAAACTTTCATTTATGAATGCCAATGGCGAAATTTTAGCAGTATTTAACTTGAAGAAATAAGATGAAAGCGGTAATTTTAGCAGGTGGTTGCGGGAGCAGATTATGGCCGTTATCCCGTGATATGTTCCCTAAACAACTTTTGACGATTGATAATGATTTGAGTTTGCTGCAGCAGACGATTTTACGGCTTGGTAAGCATGTGAAGTTGGCTGATGTTCTGACTGTTACCAATATCAAGCACACTGCTGAGATTCAAAGACAACTTAAATCTTTGAATGAAAACAGTACAGTTTTGGGTGAGCCTTTGGGTAAAAATACTGCTCCGGCTGTTGCTTCGGCTTTGGAATATTTGAAGCGTGAGAGTTCCGGCAATGAAATTGTTATTATTCTCCCGAGCGACCATTTAATTAAAGATGTGGAGAAGTTTGATCAAACTATTGCGAATGCGTGTGAACTTGCGG
>JAZRSP010000194.1:0-6990 GCA_045651565.1 Victivallaceae bacterium
GATCGTAGCCATGTCGTTCTGTGAGCCAAGGAGGTGTCAGTGAGTCTTGTCTTCCTAAGACCGCTTGGCCTCCGACTTGCATTATTAACGTGCGGACCGCGGCAGAGGTCGACGAAGTCGCCGCATTGATAGAAAGAAACAACTTCGCCTTCGGGGATATCTTTCAAGCGTTCAATTTTAAAAGTCTGACTTGCATCGGAAAGCATTTTCATTGCTTCTTCGCGTGACATTTCGAAACGGGTAAATTCGACTTTTCTGCCGATCATTTTTTTCATTGCCTTTTCGATAGCTTTCAAGTCATCGAGGGTCAAAGTATGTTCCATTTGAAAGTCATAATAAAAACCGCTTTCAGTTGCCGGGCCGATGTCGAATTTGACATCTTTGTACAACTCTTTCACTGCCGCCGCCATCAAGTGCGCGGCACTGTGTCTGATCATATCAAGATTACTGTCCATTTTTTTACCTATATATTAAGTTGTTAATAGTTCATCAAAGGTAATATAGCGTTTTTTTCGAAAACTACAAATAAAATTACCTATTAATCTAAATAATTTTCTGATTTTGGAGTCAATTCAGTAATGTTTTTCGCTGCGACATAATTTTTCACATCTTCTTCGTCAAAAGCGACTCGGGGAGAAATTTCAATTTTCACATCGAGAGAACCGTCAAAGTTGCGGGGAACTTTGACTCCGGCTTTTTCCAAACGCTTTGCGTCACGCTCCATAATCATCATGCGGCAGCTCTCAACAGAGTCAACCCCGGTTGGGTTTTTGGTCGGAGCGAAAACTTCCGCACGATCGCATTCAAGCACCATAGTCGCTTCTGCCAATGGCAATGCGTCGAAAATAAAGGTTTCCAATTTGACTGCATTGGGAGATTCGGGAGTAACTAATGCGCCGTTTTCATCAATAAAAGGCACTTTTTTGTCCGCACGGTGGCAGGGCAAACTCAAAAAACCTGATTCAGTCAATTTTTCAATAAAGTTACGGCTGATAACATGAATTGCGGGACTGCCGGCAATAAATTTAAGTTTGCCGTTTTCGTCAGTCAGAGTTGCCAAAGATTCGGGCAAGTCGCTGTATTCAATAATTTCCAAACGGCCTTTGGAGATACAGAAGTTGCCGAGTTTTTCGAAAGCATTGGTTTTTGCCAACATAACTGCGCTCATTTCTGATTTTTCGAGGGCATGCAAACCGACGAACAAGGGGTTGATAACCTTTACCAAAGGATTATCGACTTGGAAGTATGAGAGGTATTCAACTCCATTTGCTTTCATGTGGTCGAGCGCGCCTGATTTACGCAATGCCAACAAAGTTCCGCCGTGTCCGTCAGGAGAGAGAGCCATAGTTGACTTGGAGTTCATCAAAATTTTTCCGGTGTAATCGATTGCAGGCATAGTTCCCTGTGAGAAGAAGAAAATCTGATCTGCATCCAAACCGAAGTTATTGTTTTCGGCGAAGAACTTTTCAGTTGCGGCACGATTGAGCAAACTGGTCATGACATACCAGTAAAGTTTCACATTGTATTTTTCCTGCAATCTGGCGATTGATTCAGCGAAAAATGAGAAAAGTGATTTATTGCTGACAGGGCCGATAGGATAAGTGCCTTTGGGACCGTCGAAGCCCAATCGGGTGCCTTGACCGCCGGCAACGATCAAGCATGCAACTTTGCCCTTGGAAATAAGTTTTTTACCAGTTTCTTCGGCTTTGGCATAGAAGGCTTTTTCGTCGCAAGTTTCGGGAGTCATCGGGAAATATGGAGCGGGGGTCAAATCATCGGGAATGGTCATTACGGGTTTATTCAAGACGTAAGTTTTGATCAACTTATCCAAATTGGCGAAGTCGATTTTTTCGATTTCTGCGGTCAAGTCTGCTTTTTCCGCCTCGTTCAATGAGTCATAGAACTTCAAAAGATGTTCCTGGCCGTACTTTTTTAAATTTTCGATAGTTTCCTGTTTCATAATTAATCTCCTGTTTTATTAAATTATTTAAACTTTGTTATTTTACTATATCTTCCTGTCGATCCGTTCCCTCGGAGAGGAGAATTGTGGATAAATTCGACCAAAACTCCGGCGCAGCAAAAATTCCCATGTGCGATGCTCCGCAAACATAGATTGCCTGCCAGTGAATCGGCGACGACATATAAACTTTTTTGTTTCCGTCAAATTCACGCAAGTCATACATTGCGCTGCCCCAAGTAACTTTTCCGTCACCGGCATCGCTGATTTTGGCAACGATTTTACCGCTTCGGCGATCGACTTGCAGTTGCCTATTGGTATCGAAAGAGTTGCCGGCAAAAAGGTAAAGTCTGGTATTGTCATCTCTCGGCAATTCAACTTGCATTGCCCGGTGAAATTGCTTCGCTCTCTCTAAATTTTTCTCCAAATGATCCAAAGCGGTTTTGTTTCGCTCATCAGCATCGGAAATTTCGACCAACATCAAACTTAAAAGATTTTCTCGTTCTTTTGAAGAATTCGCCAAGCCCCAATTATATTTTTTCCAAAGTTCAATATCGTAAATATTTACTTCTTCCTGATTGTCGGAGTAAACCAGCGACTTTGTTCCAAAAGTCGGCATCATAAAATAGTATGAACTGAAAGTTCCCAAAATTTCCGCCGGAATCGCCCTTAATCCCGGATAAAGCACCAGTCCGGAAGTCAATTCATTGAAGGTATCGGCATAACCGAAATTTGGAGTTCCGACAATAATTGCCTTTTCAATTTTTTCAGATCCGACCTTGCTCAAACTCGGCAAACTTCCATCGTCAGGAAGTGGTTGCGGCCCGTATTGGATATAGTATCTTGTCAATAGTCCGCCCATAGAGTGAGCAATAATATCAAACTTGATCGTGGGATTTTCCACTCCATATTCTTCGGTATAAATTTTTGCCAACTCCGCTTCTTTCGCTTCAATAAACTTGTGGAGTTCCAAAACATTAAGCGAAATATCTCTCCGCCAATCATAACTGAAAGTATAGACAATCGGTAAAAGTTGTAAGTTTTCTTTCGACTTCGCCCCGATTGGGTGATAGCCCAACTGCTCCAAATTTTTGGTCAAAACCGCATAACTTTCAAGGTAAAGCCACGGTCTGTTGTTGTAAGCAATCGTGGTAATGTCTAAAATTCCGTCAGCATAGGCATTGCTTTCAATTTGCGATAACTTTGAACCGTATTTCATTGGCAAAGCGAGTTCGGCAACATAGGAATTTTCATTCATTCTCCGCCAGCTGAAATTGCCCCAGATACTCTGTTTTTTCTCAACACTGCTTAATTTGCCGCCGAGTAGACCATGAATAACGATAATGGGATTTCTCAAATGACTATTTGCAAGAGCCAAGTTTTTTTCTGCCTGTGAGCGGAGGTTATTTTCGCTTCGGTGGATAGCCTGATAAGTCTGTGTGGTGTTGCATGCAGCAAGAAACACAATCATTGCTATTGAAACAATAATCGTCAGGGGGGAAATATTTTTAATTGCTTTTCCTAATTTTTTACTCATAAAACCAGACATAACCAAAAAGTCAAAGAGCCACAAATGACGAAAAATCATCAAATTGTGGCTTTGAAATTTTTTACAAAAAACTCTTAAATCTGCTTGAAAATCAGCACGCCGTTGTGACCGCCGAAGCCCAAGTTGACATTAACCGCAATTTTGACATCTTTTTCGACTGCGGTATTGGGAGTAATATTCAAATCGCAGTTCGGATCGGGAGTTTCGTAGTTAATGGTCGGAGCAATGGTATTGGAGAGAATAGTCTGGATACAGACGATTGATTCCAAACCGCCGGCAGCTCCGAGGCTGTGACCCATAGTACCTTTGGTACTGCTGATTGCCACTTTGTAAGCCTGTTCTTCGCCCAAAGCGCGTTTGATAGCCATGGTTTCGTATTTATCATTAAGACCTGTACTGGTTCCGTGAGCATTGATGTAATCAATATCTTCGGGGTTAAGTCCGGCATGATTGAGAGCCATTTTGATAGCACGGGCAGCGCCGTCGCCTTCCGGGTGCGGAGAGGTTATATGATAAGCATCACCGGTAGTGCCGTAACCAACGATTTCAGCGAGGATATTTGCGCCGCGTTTTTTGGCGTGTTTGTATTCTTCCAAAACGAGGACACCTGCGCCCTCACTCATGACAAAACCGTCACGGTCAGCGTCGAAAGGACGGCTGGCATGCAAGGGGTCATCATTACGAGTACTCATAGCTTTCATAGAACTGAAACCAGCAACGCCGATTTCGGTAACACTTGCTTCTGCACCGCCGGCAAGCATGATATCGGCATCATTGCGCTTGATCATCCAGAAAGCTTCACCGATTGAGTGAGTTCCGGTAGCACAAGCAGTTACGATACCCATATTCGGGCCTTTGGCACCGCAAGCCATAGAGATATTGCCTGAAGCAATGTCGATAATCATCATCGGGATAAGCAAAGGAGAAACTCTGCTCGGACCTCTGTCGGTCAAAGTGCGAATCTGGTCAGTTAAAGTATTCAAACCGCCGATACCGCTTGAAACCAAAACTCCGACGCGTTCAGGATTGATTTCGCTGTCGATGAAGTTAGCGGGCAAATTAGCATCTGCGAGAGCCTTTTTGGCAGCGATCATTGCGTATTGGCAAAATGTATCGAGTCTTTTTGCTTCCTTGAAGTCCAAGTAATCAGCAACATTAAAGTTCTTCAATTCACCTGCGATTTGGGTGCGATAATCAGAGGGGTCAAATTTGGTAATTCTGCCGAGACCGCATTTGCCGTAAACCAAAGAATCCCAAAAACTTTCCACATCATTTCCTACGCAAGACAAGAGTCCGCGTCCGGTAATTACAACTCGTCTGTTATTCATAAATTTCTTCTCCATTTGTATATCTGAAATTTCTAATTTACACTTCTTATAATATAACCCCGAAATCATATAAATTCAAGAAATATTCTGATTTTTTCACCATTTTTAACGACTTGAAGCAAAAAAATTGAGATGTTTAATGAAAAACTCTCAATTTTTGTTAAAAATTATTAATTTTTAGTGTAACTAAATGTGCCGATAATTATTTGGTATGATCGATAGAATATTTTTGCACTACTTGTTTTTTATGGTCTGTAAATAAGACATCAATAACATTCGGTGTTAATTCGATTGCAGTACCTCTATACCCATCGTCATAATACCGGTCATCAACCTTTTTGGTAAGCGGTTGAGAGCCAACTACAACCGGACAAGGTTGGCCCAAATAATCTTTTTCGCTTTTTTCGAGAGTTAAATATTGTTTGTGCTTATGACCGCAAATCATCAAATGCGGTTTGACCTCTTCTCGTAAAAGCTTGCACCACTCGCGGTAAATATCTTCTTCGATATTAAATGGTGGATTATTTCTTTCTGCAAAAGGCACATGAGATACCACAATTTTGTATTTTACGCCGTCCTGATTGTATTCATTTTCTGCATTTTCAATAACTTGCTTCAAAAACTCGGTCTGGCGAAGTCGAAATTCATGACAAGCAATAGTATAGCCGTACTCTACATTGGTGTCCGGTTTATCCTCACCGCAATCAAGCACGATTCCCCACAAAGAACCAACACGGAAAGTAAAATAACTATTTCCATTTTGAGTCGGAGAGTGTTCACTTAATTTCTCTGCATATTTGCCACGCATATCGTGATTGCCGCGAGAATAAATTACCGGGATCTCGCCTTTGGTAATCAAACCTGCAATTTTGTGAATAGTTACAAAATTTTCAATTTTTCTGCCATCATCTGGGATGTCGCCATTTAAAATCAATAAATCTAAATCTTTACCCCAAAACTCCCCTGCGGCAACCGGATTGCCAACTCTATTATGTGCATCGGCAATCGAATAAATTTTGATATTATCTCCCTGAACCGGACGGAAATTGAAACTTAATTTTTTGACATCGGTAGTTTTGTTAAAATACGGCAATCTCTCGCCCTCGATTTCACGATAAAAAATTGTATATTTTTTCGCTTTATCAAGTTCAGACATCGGCACTCTCAAAATATGAGTAGGACTCTCTGAACGCAAAATTCCATTAGATGCATCATAGTAATTTTTCCCATTAACCTCAACTCCCATGAGAGTTGATTTTTTTACCGAAACGATAATCTGATACTCATTCCCGATAGCATAGACAGTCGGGTAACTATTAAATACTTCCTCGGGCATATTTGCTTTTAGCTGACACATTCCCATAACTACCAACACCCAAATTATTAATTTTTTCATTTCCCCGTTTTTTCCCTTTTTAACTGTAAAAACTATTTACATAGTAACTACTATAATACAAAAAAACTGCTTTCAACTACGAAAAGCAGTTTTTTAATTTAAATTAAGTTCTAACTTAAAGTCTTATTGTATAAGTCCCCAAGAGGTACCGCTTGATTCTTTCTGATAGAACAAAGCCTTGCCGGTAGATTTAACAGTCTGAACGTGACCGTCAGCAAATGCGAAGTTAGCAGAACCGCCGTGGACAAAGTGGGTAGCATAAGCAACGTTACCTTCATTACCAGTAGTTTGAGAAGTCTGCAAACCTTTTGCAGCTTCAGCATGGCATCTATGAACACCATTATCTGAATACATATAGTTCTGCTCACCAAACAAAGCTGAAGCAGGATTCAAAGTTGTCAACTTGCGAATTTCACCAGTAGTTCCAAGCCAACCATTTTTGCATTCTGGAACATCAGCCCAAGTAATTGCATAGGTTGAAG
Organism: Victivallaceae bacterium; assembly: GCA_045651565.1. GTDB lineage: Bacteria > Verrucomicrobiota > Lentisphaeria > Victivallales > Victivallaceae > RGIG5270. The sequence goes on from JAZRSP010000194.1 coordinate 6,713, forward strand.
CATATACATTACTTGCAGTACCGCCACCTTGAACGAAAGTTGCTGATGGGCAGCACATTGAGTGAGCTTTTTTTGCCCAGTTCCAGTTAGCACCGCTGTTACCGCTGATGTAAGGAACAACTTTCAACCAATGGGACAAATACCAGTCAGCACCATTCGGCAATGAATCGCCATTATCCATGGTGTATTGAGTTACTGACAAAGCAACTTGTTTCTGGTTGTTTACACAAGAAATTGTGCGAGCTTTTTCACGAGCTTTGTTAAGTGCGGGAAGCAAC
>JAZRSP010000195.1:0-14218 GCA_045651565.1 Victivallaceae bacterium
ACGCTGATACATAACGAGAATATCAACTTCGCAAGTACCGCCAGACAAGGGGCTCATAGCCAAGTCGATGATGTCTGCACCTGCTTCGATAGCAGCCATGTTACAAGCAACTGCCATACCAGCGGTATCGTGAGTATGGAATTGGATTTCTTTAGCACCTGCACCATAAGTTGAATCCAAGAGTTCACGAGCCATTTTAACAGTTTCGAAAACAGTTGCGGGAGTGCTGGTACCTGAAGCGTCTTTGAATGCAACGCTGTCAAAAGGAATACCAGATGCAATAATTTCATTCAAACGGTCAATGTAGAATTTGGGAGTGTGAGCATAAGCTTCATTCAATCCCGGAGCAAGACCCATCAAAGTAACAGTTACCTGGTGTTTAAGACCGTATTTAGCAATTGCACGACCTGAAACATCGAGGTTGCGAACGTCATTAAGCGCGTCGAAGTTACGGATAGTAGAAATACCGTGTTTTTTGAAAAGTTTAGCATGCAAGTCGATAATATCAGCTGACTGGCTTGAAAGACCGACAACATTTACACCGCGAGAAAGTGTCTGCAAGTTTACATCCTGACCGACAACTTCACGACATTTGTCCATCATATCGAAAGCGTCTTCCTGGCAATAGAAATACAAACTCTGGAAGCGAGCACCGCCACCGATTTCGAAATTATCAATACCTGCGTTTTTAGCAGCTTCCAATGCCGGCAAAAAGTCTTCAGTTTTAGCGCGAGCGCCGATGCAAGACTGGAAACCGTCACGGAACGAACAATCCATAAATTTAATTTTTTTCATCTTGTTTTTAACTCCTGTATTTAAATTTTATTAATTATTTGCCGATAAACTGCTTGACTGCAACAACTGCGGCTGCCGCCAAGTCTACATCTTTGGAAGCTGCCTTTGCTTTGGGCGCGGCAGCGGCTTTAGCAGCAGCTTCTTTTGCCTCGATTTTGGCAACAAAAGGTGCCAAAACTTTACCCATTAAACTCATGCAAAGAATCATAACGATCAAAAATGCAAACACCATTCCCATACCTAATACCATAAGTCTGAGACCGTCCATAAAAAGATCCATGATACTATCCTTTCTTTTTTTATGTTGATTTTTTGTTAAAATTTAATTTATCTCGATCAATCTTAAAATATTTTATCAAAATCAATCGAACTCTTTTCTACCGAAACATCACCGCAGTAATAAATTTTCTCCACTTCTTCGCTCGGCTCCGACAAATCAACTCCTCCAATCAATTCATCCTGCCTCCCAATTAGTGCCGAATCTCTATTCTCTACCGTTCTGCCCCCCTCATTTTGTGCCTTATTTCCGACATTTACTATCCCTTTTTTTGTCGAACTCGCACAATTTTTTTCTTTTAAGACCAGTCCTCCGTCATGATTAAGCCTCATTGCCACTCCTTCATGGCGAACTCCGAGCGCATCAATCAATGTCAATTGCTGACCGATCAGACGATTATTTTTTTCCCATTCTTCAAAGAAGAGCGAGTAATTATTCAAGTACATAATATAGCACTGATTTGTAAAAAATGCCAATCGTTTTCTAAAAAAATCAAGATTAAATTCAGTTTTTGTTTCACAAAGAAGCGAAGTTGCCGATTGATCAATCAATTTTAACTCGTTTTCGCCAAAATTCACATTAATTCCGATACCGCAGCATGCAACAGTAATTTTACTATTTTTTATCTCACAGGATTCAGACAAAATCCCTGCCAATTTCGCCTTGCCGACATAAATATCATTCGGCCACTTGAAGTACGCCCGAAGTTGCGGTGCAAGTTCATTAATTGTCTTCAATGCCGCCAAACCGACAATTCCGCCGATTAAATTTATGTCATGCACATTTTTTATCAGCAATGTGGCGTAAATATTGCAATTTGCAGGCGAAAGCCACTTGCGCCCCAATCTTCCTCTCCCGGCAGTTTGACTTCCAGCGATAATCAAAGTATTATCGTTTAACTCTTCATAATGCTTTTTTGCATAGAGATTGGTTGAATCCAATTCATCAAAGTACAAAATTTCACTTAATTCCGACATCTCTATAACCCCCTGAAATCCAAAGGTTTAAAACTTTTTTTAAGTTCTTCCCTCTTCTTCGGATCGACCGAGAGGTACTTCAATGTTCCGAAATTGAAATTATGCGGATAATAGTTCTCCAAAAACGAGTGAGTAAGCTGATAATTCATCGGTATTCCATCATAAATCCATACGCACTCATTGACGATGTATTCTGCCATTTTGCGATATAATTGAGTTCGCTCCTCCGATTGCTGCATATGGATAATCGCTTCAAACATATCATCAAAAGCCTGATTGCTGTAACCTACCCGATTGGCAGACCCAATCCTTTTTGAGTAAAAAAGTTGCAGAAAATTCTCTGCATCAGGATAATCACCGACCCACGAGAGGAAAAAAAGATCCGTTTCGCCTTGACGGATTTTGGCAAAAAACCTCGGACTGCTGTTTAAACACACATTGACTTTGATTCCGATTTTCGCCAAATCACTGGCGAGCAATTCTCCCAGCTGCAAATAATGCGAACTGCTGCCATTAAGGTCAAAATTAAGTTCCAACGGCCGATTAGTTGCCGGATCAATTCCGTCCTCATAGCCTGCCAGTTTCAAATACTCTTTTGCCTTCTCCAAATTATAAGCGTAGGGATTCACCAAATCGGGGTCATAGCCGTCAACCCCGATAATCACTGGTCCTGCCGCACGGAGTAACTGACCTCCGGCATGCTTCTCTCTTCTGCTTAAATCATAGGCGCAACTTATCGCTTTTCGCAAATACGGATTATTGCGGAATTTCTCATTTTGCATATTGAATCCGACATAACGAATTTCAAAAGCCGGAGCCTGCACAAATTTAATTCCCCGAGCAGTCAAAGCCGGTGAGAGTTGTCCATTTTCGCTTAAAACATCCAAATTGTCTTTATCCAAGGCGGTCATATCAAGTTCGCCTTGCAAAAATAACAACCATGCAGTAAAAGGACTTTTTACAATATTATAAACTATCTCGTCAGACAAAGGCAATTTGCACTTACGGTCATTCGGTTCTGTCGCTTCAGCAAAAAATTCTGTTCGATAATCGGGGTGCCGTTCCAAAATCAAACGGTAATTTTTCTCCCAAGATTTAAGTTTGAATGCGCCTGACCCGATCGGATGACTATTGACATCATTTTTATAATAGATTGCCGCCTTTTTTGAAACCACCGCCGCGCCCGGCATTGCCAAATAATAGAGGAATCGGGGATCAGGCTCGCTCAATTCTATCGAAAAGGTATAATCGTCAATTTTTTTCAATCCGTCAATTTGTGACGGATACCCGGCAAGAACGCCATTGTCCCGATTGCCCCTAACTTGCTCTCTAAATTTCTCGATCCCCTTAATTCTCCCCTGAAAAATCCATAAAACCGGACTATGCATATCAGGATCGCAGACTCTTTTAAAAGAAAAAATAATATCATCAACCGTCAATTGACGATCAGAAAGTGACGAAAAACATTCGTCATTATGGAAATAGAGGTCTTTGCGAATTTTGAAAGTATAAAGGCGATTATCGGCACTTATCGTCGGCATTTCTGCCAAAATCGACGGTTCCAATTTATACGGACGAGCCATGTAATCATATTGCAGCAAAGTGTCAAAAATCGCTCCTGCCATATTGCGGCTTGTCACATCTGCCGCCAATGCCGGGTCAAGCGATTTAACCACTCCGACAGTGGCGAAATTAAGTTTTCTTTTTTTGACGGATTGTCCGTCATTTTGCCGACAAGCAGACAGACAAGAAAGCACTAAACAACATGTTAAAATCTTAATTATCAATGCTTTATATCTCATCCGTCAAATTTCCGTCATTTTTTAATTAAAGTTTTTCATAAGCTTCTAAAATTAATTTTTCTGTTTCTTCAAAACTGATACAAGCATCAGTAATGGAAACATCCGGAGCCACCGGATTACCGATTTTAAGCGGTTGATTACCGGGTCTCAAGTAACTTTCAAGCATCAGTCCTTTGATTGCAGTTTCACCGGCAATTCGCTGATTGATAACATCGTGCATAACTTTGCCTTGAAGTGTATGATTTTTCTTGGAATTTGCGTGACTGCAATCAACAATAATCATCGGAGATAAGTTATTTTTTTTCAAAGCAACCTTCAAAAAGGCAATATATTCAGCCTCATAATTAGGTTTATTGTTCCCGCCACGAAGCACAATATGAGCGTATTTATTACCCTTGGTACGGAAAACTCCCACATGTCCGTCCTCCATAATTCCAATAAAACTGTGTTGGCTTCTGGCAGCCCCGATTGCGTCAATTGCAGTTTGGAAATTACCATCAGTTGCATTTTTGAATCCGACCGGCATAGAAAGACCGCTTCCTAACTGGCGGTGAGTTTGCGCTTCGGTAGTTCTCGCTCCGATAGCCGCCCAGCTGACAATATCCGCCACATACTGGGAGATAATCGGGTCAAGCATCTCTGTCGCTGTCGGCAAGCCGATGTCGGTAATTTGAAGCAATAAATTACGAGCCATAAAAAGCCCCTTATCAATATTGTATGAACCATTAATATCAGGGTCATTGATAAGACCTTTCCACCCGATAGTGGTACGAGGTTTTTCAAAATAAGCACGCATAACAATATAAATTTTATCTGAAACTTTATCGCTTAATTCTTTCAATTTTTTAGCGTATTCCAAAGCATATTTGCCGTCATGAATTGAGCAGGGACCGACGATCATGAGGAATTTATCACTTTTGCCGTCCAAAATATTTTGAATTTCTTCACGACCTTTGGCAACTTGCAATGCCGCATCAAGTGACAACGGTAATTCAGAACGAATTTTCCCCGGAGACGACAGTAAACTGCGACTTTCAATGTTTAAGTTGTTAGTGTTAATCATTTTTTATCCCTCTATTTTATATTAATTAATTGATTTTAACAAAAAAAGCGTTATATTTATATAATATAGCATAAAATTAGGAAATTTCACATCATGTACGAAAAAATTATTAAAATTCTGAAAAAAATTTTTTCCCACGGAGGAATAAAAATTTACAGTGAGAATCTTTTTTTTCTCTCACTGGAAAAAATCATTCGCATTCTGGTCGGTTTTTTTGTCGGAATTTATATTGCCCGTGCATTGACTCCGAAGTATTACGGAATTTTTAACTATGTAATTTCTTATGTAACAATTTTCAGTATTTTATCGCTCTCTTTTTTGAATAATATTGCCATAAGAGAGATGGCAAAAGACGAGAATAATTGCGGAAAAATTCTTGGTTCATTGCGCACTTTAAAATTTTCAGGCTCGCTATTCATGCTGCTTTTAATTTTTATCAGCACCTATTTAGTCCCAATGGATAATTCAGTAAGAATACTTATCTGGATTTTTGGACTCGGAGCATTTTTTGCCGGAACGGACTATTTTTCGCCTTACTTCATCTTTAAGCGGCAGAATCGCATTATTGCCTTGTCATCACTGGTAATTTTTCTTATAATTTCGGCATTGCGGGTGTATTGTGCCTGGCAAAAGCTCCCATTGATTTACTTCATCATTCTGGAATCGGTATTTCTTCTCGGACTTTTTGCAGTTCTAGGGATAGTATTTTACCGCAAAGTCGACTTTAAGTTGGAGAATGACAAAACTGAAACATCTCGATACATTCAAACCGGAAAGATTCTCTTTTTTACCACACTATTCAGCGTAATTTCTACAAAATCAGAACTCATTATACTGAAAGAACTTACAGGCGAAGATGCACTTGGAATCTATTCTGTTGCCATGAGAATTTTTGAAACATTTTCGTTTATCACAGTATCATTCGGCTTGACCTTTTTTCCGTCAATTGCCAATAGCAAAAGTGTTTCCGAAGAACTCTATAATCACCGACTTAAACTATATAGCGGAGCAATTTTTTATATCAATTTATTCTGTTGTATCGCAATTGCCCTTGCTTCGCCGATTTTGGCAATGCTCTATGGGAAAAACTACACCGATCTCGCACCATTAATTGCCATTTACGCCCTTCGACTGCCGCTTTTTGGAATGAGTGCACCGCTTACTCAGCATCTCTATATCGAAAATAAAATCAAATACCTTACACTTGTCACATTCGTGACCATGGTTCTGACAATTGCTTTCACAATTATAATGACCCGTTATTACAAACTGACAGGCGCAGCATTCAGCGGATTGCCGATACAAATTCTGACAATTTTTATCTTGCCGTTGCTGTGCAGAGAAAAAAGTTTATGCACAATTTTCCTGCACTCATTGGTTTATTGTCCGCAAGAACTCTTCAAAAAGTTGAAAAATCTTATCAGCTCGACAGATTAAAGATTAATTTTTCCGCAGAAAAGCCAAAACTTCTTCCGCATTGGTGTCGGGTTTCACTTTCGGCATAACTGCGTCGATAATGCCATTTTCGTTGATGATAAAAGTTGTACGAACAACTCCCATGGAAACTTTGCCATAAAGTTTTTTCTCCTGCCACACTCCATACGCTTGGATCGCCTGCAACTCAGGATCGGCAAGCAGAATAAAAGGCAAATTATACTTCTCTGCAAACTTGCGATGCGATTCAATTCCGTCCTTGCTGATGCCGATAACTGCGACATTCAACTTCTGAAATTCAGCAAAAAGTGCACCGAAAGCACACGCCTGACGAGTACATCCGGGAGTATTATCTTTCGGGTAAAAATATAATACAACTTTCTGCCCGGCAAAATCGCTTAAAGAATAACTTTTGCCATTTTGGTCACACAAAGTAAAATCAACTGCCTTATCTCCAACTTTCATCATCATCCCCCCTTGATTTTATGCCTCAAAAAATCTGCTGATCGGCTGAATTTCAGTCGCTTTGCCGCTCTGGTAATCATAAGTAATTACCGCTCCGTCAAGTCGAATCAATCCCTTCTCAACCACATTCAAACGCCCTGGCATTCCGCTGACAAATTTGGCAATCACATCATCCACTTCACGCCCCAAAACACTTCTATCCGCACCGACCATGCCGACATCGGTCAGAACCGCAGTACCATTCGGCAAAACTCTGCCGTCATTGGTCTGAACATGGGTATGAGTACCGATTACTGCCGTAACCCGACCGTCAAGGAAGTAACCCATTGCCAATTTTTCACTGGTTGCTTCGGCATGAAAATCGACAAAAATATTTTTTACCGATGCGGGAATATCGTTTTTCAGAATTCGATCGACCGTTTCAAAAGGACAATATGCACTGTCGCGCATAAAAACTTTGCCCATCAAACTGATAACTGCCACATCGCCGCCTGCCGCATTACGGAAAATTCCGAAACCTTTTCCCGGTTGAGTCTGCTGAAAATTGGCAGGTCTTACCAAATTATCAATTCTTTTGATTTCACTCTCGAATCCCTTTTGATCCCAAGTGTGGTCGCCCATAGTGAAAACATTCACAAACCCTTGCATATCCTCAATACATTTAATATTTGCACCGTTTCCTCCGGCAGAATTTTCCGCATTGGCAATCACAAACTGCACATTGAATTCCTTTTTTATTTCAGGAACTAAATTCACAACTGCCTGCCGTCCGCCTTTGCCGACAATAGCACCGATAAATAAAACTTTCATATCACTCCTTCTATTCATTACTGAATTTTCCAAAAACTTCCTCTGCCTGCGGAATAGATGCCGCCGCCCCGGCACGACTTACCGTAATACTGCTTGCAAAAGAAGCAATTTTCATCGCCTCTTCCACCTCATATCCCAATAATTTCGCACTTAAATAATAACCGCCGAAAGTATCTCCGGCACTGGTTGTATCAACCACTTTTGTTTCAAAGCAGGGGGTATGGAAAACTTTATTGCCCTTGCTGTAATACGCCCCTTTGGCACCGAAGGTCATAATAATTTCCGCTTTCGGGAACTTTTTTGAGATTTTTTTCAACAATAAATCTACATCGTCACCATCAAATTCAGCCAGTATTGTCGCCTCTACTTCATTGACGAAAATAATGTCTGCCAATTCCAGAGGATAACTTAGAACCGCCTCATTACACGGAGCAGGATTTATAACAATTTTCATACCTCTTTCGGCTGCTTGCTCCATGATAAAGGGGATGTCATTAATCTCATTTTGGAGGAGCAGATAGCTTCCCTGCTCCATTTTGTCCAGAATCGAAGTTATCTCTTCACGGGTTATATCACAGTTCGCTCCCGGGAAAAGAATAATGCAGTTCTGGCCATTGCAATCAACTTGAATAATTGCGTGACCGCTTGGGAGTTGAGAAAGCGCAATATTGCTTGTATCAACCTGATTATCCGCCAAAATCTGCCGCAAAAATTCTCCGTCACTTCCGATTTTGCCTGCATGAAAAACTTTCACCCCCGCCCGAGCCAAAGCGATTGATTGATTTAACCCTTTACCGCCGGCAAATTGAGCGAAGTTACTACTGCTCAAAGTTTCTCCCGGCTGTACAAAGTGCGGCACTTGATAGACTTTGTCGATATTCAAAGAACCAAAATTCAAAACTGCTTTTGTTTTATCCATAAAAATTACTCCTTTTCAAATTGCCAATATTATTTATCTGTATAAGAATAGAGAAGTTTAATCTCTTCGCTCCATTTACTCTCATCAATGGTTTCAAGAATCATCGGAATATTATCAAATCTATTGTCCTGCATAATTCGCTTAAAAACATCAAATCCGAGTTCGCCCTCACCGATTGAATGGTGGCGATCCAAATGTTTGCCCAGGACACCTTTTGAGTCATTTAGGTGCATGCCTTTAAGGAATTCAAATCCGATTAATTTCTCAAATTGCTGAAAAGTCCAATCATAATACTCCGGAGTTTTAATATCATACCCTGCGGCATAAGCGTGACAAGTATCAATGCAAACGCCGATTCTGTCACTTTCGCCGACATACTCCAATAACTTTGCCAAATGCTCAAAAGAGTACCCGACATTGCTCCCTTGACCGGCAGTATTTTCAATCACCAAAGTAACATCGGGAACTTGGGCAAGAGTAGTTTTGATTCCGTCGGCAATAAGGCGCAAACACTCATTTTCACCAATAAGTTTCAGGTGACTTCCAGGGTGAAAATTCAAAAGTTTAACCCCAAGCTGATAACATCTTGTCGCCTCATCAATAAAGGCGTTCAAAGACTGTTGTCTTTTTTCCGGATCGGGATTTCCGAGATTAATCAAGTAACTGTCATGAGCGAGAATTTTATCGCCGGGGAAGTTAAGTTTTTTGCAATTTTCTTTAAAGGCGTCAATGCTCTGAATTGTCAAAGGCGGAGCGACCCATTGCCGTTGATTTTTGGTAAAAAGCGCAAAAGCTTTTGCGCCGATTGCGGCGGCATTCAATGGGGCATTTTCGACACCGCCGCCTGCACTTACATGAGCTCCGACAAATTTCATAAAAATCACCTTTCAAGTTATAAAAATTTTTGTATTCTCGAAAGTAATTTAGTCACAACTTGACAAAATACAAGCACAAAACCAAAAAAAAGCAGATTTTTATTGATTTTTGCGTAATCGCCTTTGAAAAAAGACAAAGCAAGGTTATATTAAAACATTAATACTGAAAGTTGGAAATTGCAATATGAATAAAGAAAAATTACTGAAAACTTTAGAATCTATGGATATGCGCCCCGGTCGCGGACTCGGGCAGAATTTTTTGCAGGACAATAACTTGCTGGACTTCATCGTCAGAAGTTCCGGAATCGCCGAGGGTGACAAAATTCTCGAAACCGGCCCCGGCTTCGGAGTTTTAACCGAACTTATGCTGGCAAAAGGTGCTGATGTAACTGCAATCGAGTATGACCACCGCTTGGCAGATTACTTACGCAAAAACTTTGACGGCAAAAACTTCCACTTAATTGAAGCCGATGCCTGCAAAGTCGATTTAGAAGAATTGACTGCCGATTTTGGAGAATATTATTCAGTTGCTAATTTGCCTTACGCAATCAGCAGTGTTTTTATCGCCAGACTTCTGGAACTTAAAAATCCGCCGAAGCGTATGGTTTTTATGCTCCAAAAAGAGATGGGGCAACGCCTCGCCGCCGTGCCGGGAATCAAAAATTACGGATCATTGAGCGTCAGAACTCAATTGTTATATGATGTAAAAATTTTGCGTATCGTGCCGCCGGAAGTTTTTTATCCGCCGCCGAAAGTCGATTCCGCAATCGTTTCGTTTGAATTAAAACAAGATCTTCCGAGTCCGAAATTGGTGAAACATCTCTCCAAGTTGGTGAAACACGCTTTTGAGCAGAGAAGAAAGCAAATGGGCAAAGTTTTGGGAAAAATTTACGGCAAAGAAAAGGTCGAAAGTGCCTTTGCTTCTCTTGGAATGCCATTGGAAATCCGCCCGGACAAATTAACCGTGGATGACTTTGTCAAACTCACCGTAGCAATCTTCCCACCGCAATAAATCGTAATTTCTGAAAAAAGTTACTATTTGCATTTATCGACTATTATCATTTTGTCTTTTGCATTTAAGATTTTTTCGATTATAGTTATAGTAGTTCCCGAAAAAATAACAAACCGGGTCGGAGAAAAAATTTCCGTCCCGTACAAACAAAGAGGAGGTTTTTTATGGGTACTGCATCAATTATTATCGGAGTAATCGTCTTTGTAACCGCATTGTTTCCCTACTTGGGTTACATGATAATCATCCCGGCGGTAGTGGGGTTGATTATCGGAATTGCCGCTCTCCAACGAAGAAGCGAATGTATTATGGCATTAAGCGGAGTAGTTTTGAACGGTTTTTCTCTGGTGCTGGCACTTTTCTGGACGGGGATTTTGTCCTTTGTTTCTGTCAATGTGCTTGACGATGTGATCATGCAGGAGCAGCCGAGAGAGCACATCCAAATTATCTATCCGATGAGAAATGCGGAAGATACCACTGCGCTCCCTGACGCAAATTCTCAAAAGGTTGCACCGAAAAATAATCAAACTAAATAATTTCTTTCTTTTTTCTTTGTTCCGACCGCTTCTGTCGATTTTCGGCAGGGGCGGTCTCTTTTTTTGTAAACTGAAATTGTATGTTGACAAATTCGTGCTATATTAAAGTTATAAATTACACGAACACAAGGAAATCTTATGAAAATAAAAAATCTATTATATGCAAGTTTATTGCTTTTACTGGCAGGTTGTCAAATTCATAATGCCGGCGACAAGAAATGTGATTATTATTTCGGCAACACCTTTTGGGGAGAAGATTACCTCTATTGTGTGCCTTTTTTTGCTAAAAAACATAACGATAATGAAGAATTTTTGAATATTTTACTTTTCTTTAATATTGCCGAAAGCAGACAAAGCAATTCGCTTTTTGCGAACAGCAAATCGGATTCATTTTATCTTTTACTCTACTATCAAAGCAGCGAAGAGTCTTTCAAATTCAACCACCCCTATCGGCTCAATCCGGAGTTAATTAAGCTTGCAGCAAGCACTTACGCTGAATTGGAGAAAGCAATTCTCGAAAATCGCTCTAATGATATTAAAAAGTTTGCTTTCGTCCTTAACAAAACTCTTAAATCATTGGGGATCACCAATTTACAAGCTCCGACCAGCCACATGGCACTTCAACTTTTCAAGTCCAATGTCCAAAAAAAACTCGGAAAAATCCAAAAATCTTCGCAGAATATCTTCTTCCCTCTCTACTATTACAATGAAACTTCTCCGCATAACAGTTATTTCAGTTTGCTTTATCCTCTAACTGAATTTAAAAGCATGAGCAATGATACTTTAACTATCCCATTGACTCCGAACAATTTAAGCCCATACGGAAAGAACTTGGCAGTAGATAGTTATGACTATCGGCAAATTTTAATCATCTATCGTGACGAAAAACTCGTCTATCGCAAGTACCGCAATGACACAGACATCCTTACCGTGCAAAATTTGATGACTAATTTGCGTTATTATATAAATAGGTTATATCTGCGTGAGGCAAATCAAATTCGCTACTATCGGCAAGTACCATTCGATTCAGCAACGGTGTCTTTGCAGCAAAAAATTGCAATCGACCTTGAAAAATTAAATTTTGAAGCTGAAATTCCTCAAAACAGCAGTGATTGCACAAAACTTTTAGAAAAAATTATCTCTGAATACAGTGTGGATATAACTCAAAAAAGCTACCACCTCTTTCCATTTTTTTCAATTACACAGAGCGAAGAAGTTTTTGACTTGGAATTGTTGTTGTTTTTCCGCTATCGGGATAATTTAGATTCAGAAGAATGGTCTTTTCTGTGGAATTTTTTGAACTACCGAAGCAGTGAAAGCCAAAAATCCGGTCATCTGTTTTTTGTCCCATTCGGCGCAAAAATCACCAATAAATAGTAGTTTTACGCTTTCGCCGTTTCAAAAAAATAAACTGTAAATATTATCAGGGTTTTAGAAACTTGTCGGGCAAGTCCGGATGGCATGGATTATACATCTTTGATGCTTCTGATTTTTCTTTCAAGAATTGGTAATTTTGGTCAAAATACAGGATATTTGACAAAAAAAATAAAAAAAATGGCATTTTTTTTGGTTTTTTATTTGATTATTGACAAAAAGTTGCTATATTTATATTAGGTTAAAAAAACGAAGCTCAGAGATGAGTAAATATTAACAAAAACAAAAAATAAGGGGATTTAAAATGTCTTCTGTTGCAGAAAAAGTAAAAAAAATCGTTGTCGAGCAGTTGGGTGTTTCTGAAGATCAGGTAACTCCGGAAGCTAAATTCATCGAAGACCTCGGTGCAGACTCTCTCGATCAGGTCGAATTGGTTATGGCTCTTGAAGAAGAATTCGGAGCAGAAATTCCGGACGAAGCAGCTGAAAAGTTGACCACCGTCGGCGACGCTATCGCTTTCATCGAAGAAAACAATGCATAATTGATTATTTCGATTAGGAAAAAGCCTGTCACTTTTTGTGATAGGCTTTTTTGTTGTCCAAAAATCTAAAAAACAGATTGTTTGTCATAGCATTTAAACAGATGTTTTAAACATATTTTATTTTTTTTGAAAAAAATTTAATTTTATTTTTGGCATTTTTTGAGCTCAAAAATAATTTTTTTGTAAAAAATCAAACATTTGTTTGAATTTTATAAAATAAATTTGCCTTTTATGCGTTATATAGGTAAAAGCAAGAGAAAAACTTTCACAAACAATAACCATAGGAGGTACAAAATGAACAGAAAGTTTAAATTTATGATGGCGACCGCAGTTTTCTGCGTCGGAACATGCGCATTTGCCAGACCGCCACAACACCACAATGACGGTTTGATGTTGGCAGCAGGAATCGTCAACTTGGTTTGCCAAGTGATTGCTCCGCAAACAATCGTGGTAACTCCGCCGCCACCGCCACCGCCGGTAATCATCAAACATCCGGCACCGGTCATTGTCCAGCCGCCACGAGTAATCCACCATGAATATCGCCCGGCACCACCGCCGCCACCGCCGAAAGTTCATACCAATCGCCCGAGACCCAATAACAACCATCATCGTCCCAGACGATAAAAACCCAAGCAGGAAGTGAAAAAATCACCTCCTGCTTTTTTATTAGTGTGTCTGATATAAAAAATTATGATATATTTTTGAAGAAAGCAGTTGTTTACAAATTATTTTAAAATATCCTGCAAAAGTTGGAGGGGGGCAAAACAATAATTAATTGTATAATAGAAAAAAACAACAAAAAACTCATAATTTTTTAAAAAAACGCAAAATTTGGCGGATTGTTACATTTTTTTGGCGGATTATATCTTGTCAAATAAAAAAATTGTGCTATAATATACAGTGTGAATAAAATTACAAATGCATCCGACTTCGCAAAGGACTTCGGCGCGACAAGTAATTATGGCAGGTGTTGCACAAACTGTGCGACTAAATGCGAGCGTGACGGCTCTTATAGTATACTTGAAGTGACAACTGTTACTTCAATGACTGTGAAAATAAAAAAATGAATTTAGTAACGCATGAGGCGTTATTAAAGATAAATAAGGTTGAGGAATAAGAAATTTAACCTCAAAAAACACTATTAATGAGGACGGTATTCCCATTAATATTTAACAAAATCTCTAAAATGAAAGGAAAGAGAAAATGAAAAAATCAATGTATTTCACCTTAATTGAATTGTTGGTTGTCACTTCAAGTATACTATAAGAGCCGTCAGGCTCGCATTTAGTCGCACAGTTTGTGCAACACCTGCCATAATTACTTGTCGCGCCGAAGTCCTTT
>JAZRSP010000196.1:0-3509 GCA_045651565.1 Victivallaceae bacterium
CTCGCCGTCTTCCAAAACGAAAACATCCCCCAAGCCTACGGCATTTCCGGTCAAGGCTTAAATTTGGTGGATAACAATAGCGATACATGTTTTAACAAGGGAAAAGAATTGTTTTAATTGTTTTTATGGAAAAATTATTATGAATAAAGAGTTTATTGTTTCTGTCGAAGATGTTTTTTTCAAAGATCAAAACAGTCTTTACCACATCCCACCGTATCAGCGAGGCTACAAATGGACATATAGCGAAGTTAAAACACTTTTGAACGATGTTGATAAATTTAAACCTGCTGGAAATAAATTTTATTCTCTTCAAAACATAACTCTCGTTACAACCAGCCCAAATCATTATAATGTAGTCGATGGTCAGCAGCGTTTGACAACTTTGCTGGTTGTTCTAGCATATTTTTACCACAACGAGCAAGAGAAAATGAATTCGCTTCGAGAGAGATTGTCATATGATGTCAGGGAAAAAACGGCTGAATTTATTAAAATAGAAGTTTGTTCAGAAAACTATTGGAATGAATTAAAGAAGGAACGACAGGAATCATCTGAAAAAACAGTAGAAAATCTTTTCAGGGATAAATACAAAGATAATGAGTATGATTATCGGGATATTTATCATATTTTTTCCGCTTCATTAGCAATCGTTGACTTTTTTAAGGATTCTGAAAAAGAAAACTCTGAAAAAGAAAAGGTCCTTTGCGAAAAGTTCTTGCAGCACGTGAAACTCATAAAAAATGTTCTGTGGCAAGCTAAAGAAAGCACGATCTTCAATAAAGTAAACGGTTATAAAGTACCACTTGATGCGGCTGATCTTATTCGAGCAATCTTGATTACGCGGGTGCCGATAAAGCAGGATAAAGGATTTTTTTCATTGGACTTTCTGGTCAGTTTAAATGAAAAACGTACCCGGATAGGACTTGAACTGGATGCCATAAATAATTGGTGGCAGGATTCCAAGCGGATGACATTTTTCCGACGTTTTATTCCAAATAATTTCCTAAATGATAGCGGAAAAGATCTTTTCCAGCACGAAATCTACCCCATAGATATTCTGTATACCCTATATGCGATTATTTGCGGAAAAGAAAATTTATCATCATTAGAATTTTTTGAAGAAAAAACTGCCAATGAGAGTGATGCGTTTTCAACTTATCAAGAACTCCTTCGTACTCAAAAAATTCTGCAGGAATGGTATGATGATCCTGAAATATATCATCTCATTGGCGTTTTGTGGTTTTTCCGTAATGGTCAGGAAAAGAAAACCTTGCTGATAAAAGAGCTGTACGATAAATGGCATAAAATTAAAATGCGGTCTGAATTTATCAAATACTTAAAATCAGAACTGCGAAAAGTTTTTACCAAAACAATTACCGACAGTGATAATAAACAAAAAAGAGTTCCCGATTTGGAGTTGTGGTTGAATCGCATTTATAATACCAAGGGAAAAAATTACGATTGGTATAATGATAAAAATGGTATGTTGCAAAAAGTTTTGATTTTGACCGATGTTATTTTGCACATTCAGGATGGGAATTTGTTGGAGCCGAAATTTGGTAAAATGGCAGTTTCGCATTTTTATACTCGAGGTCAAGGCCAAGATTTTTACGGCGGTATTCAAGAGGATAAAGAACATATCTTTCCGCAAACGCCTATAAACAAGGATTTTCGTGATAACTTCCAAGACTATTGGAGAAAATGTCTTCCTCACGCAATGGGGGAAACAAATGCTGATATTCTGAATGACCTATGGAGAAAACATTTCAAAGAAATTGAAAGTGAATTGAGCGAGGAACAGCGATCACAGCTGCGTGATGAATGGTGCAGGATTTTTGCTATCACCAATCCAGCCCCTGACTTTATTCCGGATTTAGGAGAGGTTGCTTCTGATCAGGAGAAGATAGACAATATTGCCAAAAACCGTACTGTTGGCGAGCTTTTGCAACCATTGATAAATAGATTTGTTTTCAAGGTAACAGGCATCTATATCAATTCGATAGGCAATATTGTTTTACTGTTTTATCGCGTAAATCGGGGATATGGCAATGATTTCTTTCCCGAAAAACGAAGCGCGATATTGAGGACGTTTAACGAGGGTAACTTTATTCGCTTGCATACAAGACGGGTTTTTGCAAAAGAAGGCGACGGCTACTCTCAGGAATACAATGAATGGCTTAAGGAAGATATTGTTGCAACTGCCAAAAATATTCGTGCTCTTATAGAAAAGTTTTTCGAAGATGCGAGTATGTCACCTGAAGAAGAACAATATCAGGAAACAGCAGAAAATTCTAACGAAAAGGGAACCAACAATGACGCAGAATAATATGATAGAAACCAGCGTGAGGGAATTGTTGGTAAGATATAATATTATCGTTCCAGAGATTCAGCGGGAATATGTTTGGGGTGCCAATGAAGAACTGTTGAAGAAATTTTTTGCAGATATTACAGCCGGATGTGCTTCCAATCAGCAAAAGCAAGATGACGCTTTGAAATCCTTGAAAGAAAATCTGGGCAACGCGGATCCCGATGAAGCTATAAGACAGTATTATTCTTCAAAATACATGAATATCGGTTTTCTGTATTCATACAGACCATTTTATCAGACGAACTCGGCCTCCAATAAAGAAGACTTGTACCTTATAGATGGCCAGCAGCGTTTTACAACTCTCTTTCTGATGCTTGTTGCAACTGCTTCGCGGGTAAAAAATTTGCAAGATGAATTTAGGTCTTTGTGGCAGAATACAGAAGGAGTGGCATTTGATTACAAAGTCCGTGATCTAACTCACGATTTCTTGAACCGACTTCTTGAAAAATATGATGGAACTGATTTCAGAACAACAATTTTTTATCACCGAAGAGATGCTTTAGATCCCAGTATCAAAAATATGATATCGACCCTTAACGAATGGCAGAAGCATCTGGATAACGAAATCAAAAACTCAGAAAACGCAGAAGAAATCATTGTGAAGTATTATTACTTTCTGATGGATAATGTGCGTTTTTGGCATTTCAAGACAGAAAAGACATCTCAAGGTGAAGAGTTGTATATTACTATGAATGCCCGAGGATGCCGTCTTGCGAAAAACGAAACGGTAAGAGCTGAAATGGATATGGATCCAGTTCAAAGTAAAAAATGGGAAACAGTTAAGGATTTCTTTTGGACACATCGGCATGAGCGAACTGATGAAGAAAAAGGGATGGATGAGTTTTGCAAATGGCTGGACATCCTATACAAGAATAATCGTGTAGAGAAGTGGGAAGAATGCTTTGATGCATTAAATGCTATTACTGAATACGGATTTTTTATTTCAGATGAAGAAAAAAATAAATATCCAGATCGTTTTCTCTATGCAAAAAATTCACAAGGTAACCAAGATGAATTAAGTAAAATCGATCACTTCCAGCTGTTGCCTGTTTTACAATGGTATATCAAATTCAGAAGTGAATTGTCAAAGCTTGATAAACCAACACATCAAAAACGTATTGCAGATATCATCGCCTTCTTCAAA
>JAZRSP010000197.1:0-6653 GCA_045651565.1 Victivallaceae bacterium
ATGCCAATTTTGAGTGGATGGACTCAATGTCTGCTTGCGCAGACGACGGTGGTCGCGAAACTTTGTTTCGCTTTCGGGAGTTGCCACCGCCTTTTTTTTCAGGCTTATGCCGCCTCAAACTCCGCACAAGGAACAAGTTCCTTGACCTAATATAACGCTTACTCGCTCGTCGGAGCTGTTTTGGGAATGATAAAAACAAAAAAACGGAATTTAGAGTTTTGCGGCAAGCAAAACAATAAATTCCAATATCGGTCAAGGGCTGATGCCCTTGCGCAGAGGGGGTTATAAGGGGAGGCGGCGTTAGCCTCCCCCTAATAGCGGCGTTAGCCTTCCCCCTAAAATTTCATAAAAAGGAGGGAGGGGGAACTTGTATTTTTGGAAAAAGCGAGTATATTTTTACATTATGGGAAATCAAAAGACAATTTTAATTACCGCGGGGCCGACCCGAGAGAGAATCGATGCAGTCCGCTTCATCAGCAACCGATCAAGCGGGAAGATGGGTTATGCGCTTGCGCAAGCGGCTGTCAATCAAGGATTTAAAGTAATTCTCATCTCCGGAATCGTCGCTTTGGAAAAAGTTCAAGGCACTGAATTTATCCAAATTGAAAGTGCCGCCGATATGGCTTGCGCAGTAAAAAAATACGCCGACTCTGCCGATTATATCATCATGGCGGCAGCGGTGGCAGATTATCGTCCCAAAGTGGTGTACAGCAACAAGTTAAAGAAAACCGATGGTGATTTGGTTTTGACACTTGAACGCACCGAAGACATTCTTAAATACTTGGGCGAAAACAAGAAAGCACACCAAACTCTCATCGGCTTTGCCGCAGAAACCGACGATTTAATTGCCAATGCCCAATCTAAACTGCAACGCAAAAATTTAGACTTCATCATCGCCAACGATGTCAGCAAGTCCGACCGAGGGTTCGGCAGCAACGACAATGCAGTAACAATTTTGAAAAAAGACGGTTCGTCCGAAGAGATTCCTTTAACTCAAAAAAACGATTTGGCAGAACTTCTCATCGCCAAATTGTGCCGTTAATTTCCTGATTGCCGCACCTTGCGAAAAAATTCCGATTTTCTAACAGAAAAAATGCGATTTTTTTAGGTTATCGGGTTGAAAAAAACAAATTTCAGTATAACTTATAAAAGGGTATTTTCTATTTATCAATTTTTATTTTTTAAGGAGTATTTTATGTTAATTGCAACAGCAGCAGCAAAAACAAACGGCGCATGGTACGCATTTTTAGCCAGTGACGGTGCAGGACAAGCAATTGTGATTGTTCTTTTGGCAGCCTCTATCATCACTTGGAGTTACATGATTAATAAATATATATCTCTCCGTAATGCCAAGAAACTCTCTGATAATTTCAGTAATGCTTTCGATAAAAACAAAAATTCTGTTACAGCTCTGGCTCACTCCGCAAGCAATGACCCGTCACCTTTGGCGGCAATCTACCTCACCGGGGTTGAGAAACTTCAGGAATTTTATGCAATTAATTACTCAAAAAGCAACGAAGAGTATGATAATTCCCGCAAATCAGATATCGTTTCAGAAGTGCAAATAGTTGCAATTGAAGCAGTTATGGAAAGTCAGATTTCAAAAGAAATCACAGAACTTGAATACGGCATAAGTTTCCTTGCAACCGTCGTAAGTGTCTGCCCATTCCTCGGATTATTCGGTACAGTTTGGGGGGTTATGCTCTCATTTGTCGGTATGGCACAAGCGGGCAGTGCGGATATTGCGGCGATGGCACCGGGTATTGCGAGTGCTTTGTTAACCACGGTTGTCGGTTTAGTTGTGGCGATTCCGTCAGTAATCGGTTACAACTTTATTACCTCGCAAATCAAAAAACTTATCATCAGCATGGATAACTTCTCTGAAACTTTTATCGCCAAAATCAAACTCGAACAGGCAAGCAAATAGGAATTTGTAATCATGGCTCGGAAAAAACGCAGACGCTTCGAAATGGACTCTATTGACGAAATCAATATGACTCCTTTGATTGACTTGACATTTCTTTTGCTGATTGTCTTTATGATTACCATGCCGCTGGTTGAGTATTCTACGCAGGTATCGACCCCGTCGATGAATAGTGCGCCCATGCCCGATGTCAAAGACAGTCAAATTATCGTCGTGGACAAATACGGCAACTACTTCATCGGCAAATCAAAATTGAGCGAGAGTGAACTTATTTCAACCGTCAGAAACTTAAAAATTTCCCGTCCCGATATCAAACTATTGATAAAAGGCGATGAAGCAACAGAGTTCGGCAAGATTGTCGAACTTATGAAAATTATAAAAAATAACGGTTTTGAGGATGTTTCGTTTGTAACCCAAGAAGAATAAATTATGCAAGACTTGAAAAAATTAATTTCACGCAAAACCGTCAATCCCAATGATCGCTGCAAAAAAATCGTTCTTTGGGTGTTGGCTGTGCATGTATTTGTAATTTTTTCGCCGTTATGTATCTCTTTTCTGGGGCTTATTTTCAAGCCGAAAGAAAAAAATATCGACACAATCAAGGTTACTATGGTTACTCCGCAATCTGCAAGCAAATCATATAAAGACCCGGTTTTAAAACCCGTCCCGGAACAACCGAAACCAAAACAAAAGCCGAAACCAAGAGTGCAGAACGACAATATTACCGACTTGGAAGTGGTAAAAAATGTATCAACTCCGATAGAGCAAAAAAAACAACCGACTCAAACAACGGCAGATAACCCGCCCCAGATTGCTCCCGATGTGCAGGGCGAAAAACCCGATGAGTACCTCACACGCATTTCAGAAGTAATTTTCGAGATGTGGGAAGCCCCAAATGACACATTGATCAATGGCCGTGAATTGGAGGCAATTATCTCGGTTAAAATCGACAATACTGGCAGAATTATTGAGTGCAAGTTTATTAAAAGATCAAACTTCAAACAATTTGACTGGACTGTCGAAGAATTAATCAAGACCCTCAAAAAGAGCCGTCTGCCCTTGCCGCCGGATAAACGCAGAGAATTTAAGTTTGCATTAGTACCGCAATCAAAAATGTAAAAATCAGGAGATATTACTATGAATAAAAAAGTTTTAGTCAGTTTTTTGGACAAAGTGCTTAATTTATCCAAGTTTAAACAAGATAGTTCCAACAACGGCTTGCAAGTTGAAACCAAATCTGCCGAAGTCAATAAAATTGCGCTGGCAGTCGATGCGGCAGCCGAAGTTTTTGAGAAAGCTCGTGATAACGATGCGGACTTTATTCTGGTTCATCACGGTTTAAGCTGGGGAAGCATGCCGAAAGTTTTCACCTCAATTACAGCGGAACGACTAGGATTTCTTTTTAATAATGATATTTCGCTTTATGCGGCACACTTGCCCTTGGACAGCAATCCAGAATTCGGCAACAATGTGGAACTTGCCAAAATTATCAATCTGCCTGTCGATGGGACTTTTTGGGAATATAATGGCGGCGACATCGGAGTAGTCGGGAGTTTCTGCCCCCCAAAACGCCTCGCAGATATTCAGGCGATTTACGAAGACCGCCTCGATACCAAAGGCAAAGTCCACGGCGATTGCGATAGTTTGATTCACAAAGTCGCCATCTGCTCCGGCGGAGCAGGTACTGCCGCTTTGCAGGAAGCATACAATATCGGTGCAGACTTATTAGTTACCGGCGAATTTGTTCATACTATGTATCACATGCAGAAAGAATTGGGAATCAATGTTCTTTCGCTCGGACACTACGCCACAGAAACTGTCGGAGTCAAGTCACTCGGACGACTGATTACAGAAAAATTCGGTGTTGAATGTATCTTCATCGACGCACCGACTAACTTGTAGAGAAAAAATGATAAAAATTGTTGCCGACAACAAAATCCCTTTTCTGAAAGGGGTTTTTGAAAAATTTAACTGTCAAGTAACTTACATTGCAGGAAACAAAATTTCCCGCTCCGATTTACTTGATGCAGATGCTCTGATTACCCGTACTCGAACTCTCTGCAATGAAGAACTTCTGCATAAAACCAAAGTGAAAATCATCGTTACTGCAACAATCGGAACTGACCATATCGACCAAGAATATCTGAAAAAAGCCAATATTGCCTTTTTTTCTGCTCCGGGCTGCAACTCGTCTTCGGTAAATCAATATGTTGTGAGTGCGCTGATAAATTTGGCAAAAGACAACAATTTCAGTTTGCAGGGAAAAACCTTGGGAATTATCGGTGTCGGAAATGTCGGGAGCAAAGTAGCAAAATCAGCAGAAATTCTGGGCATGAATGTTATTTTGAATGACCCGATTCGTGCCGAAAAAGAAGGAAATTCCGATGGAAAATTCTCCGATTTGAATTATCTGCTTGCAAATTCCGACTTTATTACTATCCACACCCCGCTGGACGAAAGCACTTATCACTTGGCGAATTTGGAGTTTTTTGAAAAATGTACCAAGCGTTTTGTCTATTTCATCAACTCCGCCAGAGGCGGCGTCTGCGATAATAATGACCTGTTGTACGCCCTTAAAAACGGCTTAATTCGTGGCGCGGTTCTCGATGTTTGGGAAAATGAACCTGAAATCAATCAGGAGTTATTACTTTTTGCAGACTATGCCACACCGCACATTGCCGGGTATTCTGCAAACGGCAAAGCAAACGGCACCACTGTCGCAGTAAGAAGAATTGCCGAATTTTTCGGAATTGACGGGTTGAAAGAATTTGAACTTCCGCCTTTTGAACTTACTCCGAATAGTAGGATTGACCTGAAAAATGAAAGCGATATTCTTGTTAAGGCGGTTAATGAGTCATACAACATTAAATTTGACTCTCAAAAATTAAAGAAAAATCCGGAAAATTTTGAATTTTTCCGCAATGAATACCATTATCGACTGGAATTTCCCTTTTTCAGCGTGTATAATATAAAGGAAACAAACTTTTCTGAATTGGAAAAACTTAAAAATATGGGGTTTAAAATTGAAAATGATTAAAAATTTAATGTTGTTGCTCGTGTTTGGCATTACAGTTTTGACTATGACAGGTTGCGGTGAAAAAATTTTAATTAACGGCAAATACTATTCAATTTTGTCCGCAGAAGAAGAATTGGCGATGATTGAGTTTGCCAGACAGACTCTGACTTCCAAATCCAATAATCTCCCCCCTGCCGCCTGCAATTTTATCAAAAGCACCGAGCCGAAAGTCACATTGTACTACACCGGCGACCGCAGCGGTTATGCCACTTATGAGTGGATTTTCGGAGACATGTATGCTTACAAATTAAGTTGTCGCGGCAAATTTTTAACTGAAGATTTAGATATAAAGGTTCGCACCCAAGTTTTAATGGAAGATTTAGATGAGAAAGGCAATAAGCGTGGAACTGTCACATTCCAACCATTCACAGAGTAGCAAACCCTCAATAGTTTTTCTCGTCTTTCTATTCTTATACTTTATTTTACCGAAAATTATTGATTTTATCCCGATCAACTTGAATTTATCCTCGTTGATTTTATTAATGATTTTACCGCCGTTGTGTGTAATTTGCCTGATTCGGCTGATTTTCGGGTCATACTTTTTTAACTTCAAAAACTTTCTGAAACTGAATTACGCCAAGTTGCTCCCCTCAACTATCGGTTGGATATTTCTGGCAATGATAATAAATATATTATGGGTTGGAACATTGATCAGTTTTTCTCCGCTTGAATATGAAGAGCCGGCAATTACTGCGGCATTGCAAAGCGACAATATTACACTCACACTTACAATCTGTATTTTGGCGATTTTTATTGCTCCGATTGCGGAAGAATTATTTTTCAGAGAGATTCTCTATAATTCATTAAGGCAAAATATCCCCGAAACTCCTTGCATGATACTCACTTCGTTTATTTTCGCAATAGCTCATGCGGAACTCTGGCAGATTCCGGGACTTTTTATTTTGGGTTTTATGTTCCAGAAACAGCGTAATGAATTAAAAAACCTCGAAAGTGCTATTGCAGCACACATGCTCAATAACACTCTCGCGGTTGTACTATTTTTTCTTATGCAGGAATGTACTTATTAATAATACTTCTGCAAGTGGTCAATTACAAGGGCTTTTGCCAACTTCTGTGCATCGCATTGTTCTTTTGGTTCAAATTCCAGAACGACCTTTTCCTGCGGAGTAAGCAAAATACTATTGTCGCTGAAAGTACCTTTAATTCCCACTGCATCACAAGTTACATACAATGCCGGAGCAGAAGTTGACAATTCAACCAAGAATTTGCCGTTTTCTTCTTTAACTTCGGCAGTAACTTCGGTTTTCTGCAACTTCAATTCCTTGTACAATACAGTAAAGAACTCATTTTTGTGAATGGTTTTGTCGCTCAAATTTTCGGTGATAAGTTCATAATAGACCTCTTCAGCATTAAAGTTATTGTCAAACTTTTCGCCGTAATTTTTGACCAACTTGCTGCTGGTTTGTTCTAATACCAACTCATCAACCTGACTTGTCAAAATTTCACCAGTTACAATTGAGCGGCAATTAAGAACTGCTTTTACCTTGATTTCATACGGCAAGTCATTAATCACATAATGCTTGATATCTCCGTCAGTATCTTTGAACATCACTCCTGAAACGGGAGCAAAGAAGCGTTTTGCATGATAATTAAGTTGTTTCCACTTGCCGCCATGCTCGATACTTGCCCATG
>JAZRSP010000198.1:0-7922 GCA_045651565.1 Victivallaceae bacterium
CCTCTTGGTTTTCCGCTGTCGGATCAAAAAGAGTATATTCAAGTTTGGTCACATTCTCAAATTCGGCACGGTCGATAGAGTTTCCGCTCAAAATAGAGAAGAGTGAGATCACGACATTTTTTTTGTCAACTCGGATTACCGGCAAGTAATAAGTTCCGCCGTTTTGGTAGTTGCCGAGAACTCGTTTCTGCTCATTAACGATTTTGAGTTGTTTAATGGTTTCTTTGTAGGTGACCAGAACTTCGGATTCGAGAGATTTTTTGATATGCATCAAACTTTTTTCTGCTTCGGAAAGTTCTTTCTGCAATTCAATTCTGAGTTCTTCTGCGGATTGGCGAACTTCTGCAATTTCACGAGTTTTTTCTTCGACTTCCTTTTTAGCCTCAGAGAGATCTTTAACCGCCTTGGTTAAAATTCCACGCATGGTGGTAATTTGTTTTTTATGCTCTTCGATTTCAATTTGTTTCTGTTCAACTTGTCGTTGAGTAGTTACAACTTCACGCTGTTTATCAATCAGGTTATCTCTGGCGATAGCGAGATTTTTTTCCATATTTTCAATATTGGCTTGATATTCAGCAATTTGGTTGTTCAATCTGATACGCTCCTGGTCGAGAGAAGCAATTCTTTCCTCGGTTGCAGCAAGTTCATTCATGGTGTGTTCCAATTCAACTTCGCGTCTGGCGAGGAGGTCTTTGATGATTCTTGATTCTTCGGAAGTTGTTGCATCTGGGTCGGAGGTGTAGCCTCGGAATGAGCCGGAACCGCCGGGGAGTCCGCCGGATGAAGCTTCACCGAAACGGAAAGTATCGAGGCGATTTTGGTTTTGAATATTATTCAACTCCTGCATTGCCTGTTGATAACGAGAATTTAAGTTTGCCTGATCGATTTTCGGCGGTTCTTTTTCGGTTGCATCGACATCGGTAAAGTCACGAGTTTGAAGAAGTTCCAACTGCATGTCGGCTTTGGCAATTTGGACTTCAAGTTTTTTCATTGCCGCTTCACGAGCTTGAGAGTAACCGAATTTTTTCTGTGCTTCCTCCAACTCGCGCAGTGCATCGGCAAGCAGAAGCCGCTCGTTTCTCAATTGTTCGATAATCACATTCGCAGTTTTGATATTAACTACGGCACCGTCATCTCCATAGGGGTTTTCAAGCGAGGAGAGACCGGTGATCATCGAAAGCATCGAGATCACGACGAAGTCACACATTACAACAAGAATTGCTCTATTCAAAAATACACCTGCTTTTTATAAGGTTAATACTCAATAATAAAAAATTACGCCTTTTGGCTTTTCTCAATCTCTTCCAGAAGCAATTTGCGCTTGATAGGATAGAGGAAACCGATTTTTGAGCAGACACTGAAAATAATACCGATCAAAGTTGATGAGTATGCCACCAAACGACTGCTCTGGGGCGAAAAGGCAATCAAAACAAATGATGAAACTGAACCGAAAAGTCCGATATACAACGGCAAGTCAAGAAAAATATCCGCATTCTGGAATGCAGCTTCTTTTTGTGCCAAAGTTGCATTTTTGAGTTTAGAAATTTTGTGGACAATTACCGCAATCACAAACAAAGTTGCAACTTGCATAAGCAGAATCAATGTAAAAATAATTAATGAAATTTTACCACCCATTTCAGGGGAAATAGTTTCAACTTTTGACGGGTCATCAGTGGGGACACGGATACCGCTTTGGACGGTTTTTGCATTACCGAAAGTGCTTTGCAGAAAGTTCGAACTGTCATACCATTTGCTCAATAACCACGCTGCGCCTGCTAAAACTGCAAGCAAAAAAACAGTAATAAGTGTTACTTTAAAAAACTTTTTCATAAAAAACTCCATAAAATTCATTAAAATTGTTGTTTTTATATTATAGTGCAACTTTTGCAATTATTCAAGAGGAAATAAGAATTTTTTTTTAAAAAACTTTGTTTTTATCCTCTCAAAGAAGTAATTTTGTTTAATCATCAACTCGAACGCCTTTTAAA
This sequence comes from Victivallaceae bacterium, assembly GCA_045651565.1. Classification (GTDB taxonomy): domain Bacteria; phylum Verrucomicrobiota; class Lentisphaeria; order Victivallales; family Victivallaceae; genus RGIG5270. The sequence continues at coordinate 1,989 of JAZRSP010000198.1, forward strand.
TACGGTTCGATGAAGTCGCTTAATAATTCGCCGTCAAGCATGGCTCCGGTATTACTGGTTTCAACTCCGGTGCGGAGGTCTTTGACCATCTGATATGGCTGCAAAACATAAGAACGGATTTGATTTCCCCAGCCGTTTTCGGTTTTTTCGCCTCTGATTGCATCGGCTTCGTTGCGGCGTTTTTCTTCCTCATATTCATAAAGTCTGGCTTTCAGCATTTTCATTGCAGTAGCACGATTTTTGTGCTGCGAGCGTTCATTCTGGCAGGCGACGACAATTCCGGTCGGGAGGTGGGTGATTCGGATTGCACTGTCGGTGGTATTAACATGCTGACCGCCCGCTCCGCTTGCACGGTAGGTATCGACTTTTAAGTCTTTTTCGTCGATTTCTATTTCAATATCGTCGTCAAGTTCAGGGAAGGCATCGACTGAACAAAATGAAGTATGACGACGGGCATTTGAGTCAAAAGGTGAAATTCTGACCAATCGGTGGATGCCTTTCTCGCACTTCATATAACCGTAAGTAAAGTTTCCCTGCACCAGCAAGGTGATACTTTTTATTCCAGCTTCATCGCCGGGCTGAATATCAATAACTTCATCTTTCCAACCTTGTTTTTCGAAATAACGGCGATACATTCTTGTAAGCATGCCCGCCCAGTCACATGATTCAGTGCCGCCTGCGCCGGCATGGATAGAGAGGTAGACACCGTTTTTGTCGAATGGGCCGGAGAGGAAGCTTAATAATTCCAATTGGCTGAGTTTCTTCAAAAGTTTCTTTTCTTCGATTTCAGCTTCGCCTAAATACTCTTCGTCATCGCAGGCAAATTCATAATGTACCTGCAAATCTTCCAAATCTTTCTGCAAAGCAAATAATGGTTCAATTACCTGTTTGCAGCTTGATAATTTAGCAACGGTGGCTTGGGCGTCTTCTTTGTTGTCCCAGAAGTTTTCAAGCGACATCTTTTCTTCGATGGCTTTAATTTCTGCCTGTCTTGTTTCAATATCCAAAAATTCTGCCAAATGGCTAACTCGTTCATTAATATCGTTTATACTGTTCTTTAATTCGTCTAAAGTCATGATTTTTCCCTTGTTTTTATTATTTTACTATATATATTACAACATTTTTCAAAAAAATCAACTAAATAATTGTAAAATTTTCATTAAAGATTGGAAATTTTTTAAAAGTTGTGCTATATTGTACAAAAGTAAGTTTTTTATTATTATTAAAAATATTAATGAAAAGGGAAAAATTATGAGAAAGTTTATTTTAGGATTGTTGGTGTTTTTAGGTGTGTCGGTATCGGCTTTTGCTCAAAAAATTGCAGTTGTCGATATGGCAAAAATTTTTAGAGAGTATTACAAGACTGCGCAAGTCGAGGAACTTTTGAAAAAACAGCAGCAGGTTTATCAGGACTATTTGACTAAACGAAATGAGCAAGTAAAAGAATTGGACAAAAAATTCCGAGTCGCTTTTGACCGTTCACAGAATATTACTATTTCACAGGAGGAACGCCAAAAAGCAACCGAAGAAGCAGAAAAATATACCCAGGAAATTAAAGTTATCCGTACCGAAATGCAGACTTATGCCCGCAGTAAGCAAACAGAACTTATGCAGCTTGCCACTACTAAACGCAATGAGTTAATGCAGGAAATCAATGCAACTATCAAGCAGATTGCGATTAATCAGGGCTATGACTTCGTATTTGATTTAAGTGCAGAATCTGCTAATAAAATTCCGGTGGTTTTGTATTCAAATAATAGCGTTGATTTGACAACAGAGGTTATTAACAATTTGAATAAAGGCAATGTAGAAGAGAAAAAATAACAGCTTAATTAACCTAATACATAATGGAAGGAGATATAAAAATGAGAAAAATTGCTTTGTTTTTAGTTGGTTTACTAATATTTGTTTTTGTCGTTTCGGCACATGATGGGGTTAATAAGGATTATAACTTGGGTGTGAAAGTTACTCCCGATAGAGCGAACCCTGAATATAAAAAAGGGGAGCAAATCAAATTTTCTATTTTGCTCTATCCTTTGGATAAAAATCAGCCGATCGGTGATTTCAAAGTTCGAGTTGTCCGCAGCGGCGATGATGGAAAAACTATCGATAAACAATATCCGGTCAAAGTTGGCAAAAATTTTGTATATACTGCTGATATGTTAAAGAACGGTTTTGTCAGATTTGAAGTTTTTGTGCTTGATAAAGATGGCAAAAATATTGATTTTACTTTCGGCGGATTCCCTCGCAACAAGGCTTATGACAGCGGAGTAGGAGTAGGTTTGAATAGTTTGCGTCAGGCAATTAAAGAACCCGTAGATTTCGATACATTCTGGGCAAAACAGAAAAAAATGCTTGCTGATGTCCCGGTAAAATATACCATTAAAGAAATTGAAAGCAAAAATCCGCAAGTTGATGCCTATTATGTCGAAGTTGAGTGCCCCGGCAGTCGCCCTGCGACCGGCGTTTTGACCGTGCCGAAAGATAAATCAAAGAAATATCCCGCTATGGGTATGTATGACGGATATGCTTGTTATGTCCAAAAAGAAGCAGTGTCATGGGTTCCGACAGATAGAATTGTTTTCCATGTAAATGCTCATGGTTACGAAATGGGAAAAGATGATGCATACTATACTGCATTCTGGAAAACTATTTCAGGTGCAAGCGGATATGCCTTCAACAATGAAGAAAATAAAAAGCCCGAAACAGCATATTTTTACGGTATGGTACTTCGTTGTATGCGGTCACTCCAATTTTTGAAGCAACATCCATTGTTTGACGGTATAAATTTGACCGTGCGCGGTTTAAGTCAGGGAGGGATGCAGAGTGTTTGGGCTGCGGCTCTTGATCATGATGTTAAAGAAGCATATGTTGAAGTTCCGTGGTGTGCCGACTTGGGCGGTTATACCAAAGGCCGTTTGAGAGGTTGGCGTCCTGATTACCAGCCGGGCTTGGATTATTTTGATATTGTAAATCATGCAAAAAGAATCCCTGCAACTTGTTATGTACATATTACTCGTGCAGGTTTAGGGGATTATGTCTGTCCGCCGAGCGGAGTAACAATTTTTTATAACAACTTGAAGTGTCCGAAAAAGATCACTTATGTTCATGATTCCGACCACGGCTATGTTAATCAAGGTTCAATGACTTTTGAAAAATCAAGCAAATAATTAAAATATGAGGTAAAAATGAAAACAGTTACAGCAAAAGAAATTGCAGAATTGGTAAAGGCTCTCGAAATTATCGGTGATGAGAATGTAAGCGTTTCAAAAGTGTCTTCTCTCAAAGATGCAGATGAAAACAGTGTCTCATTTTTGGGGAACAAAAAATATCAAGACCAGATGGCTGCAACCAAAGCGTCAGTAATTTTGATTTCTGAAGATGTCAAACATTTGGCACAAGAGGGAAAAACTTATATCGTTTGTGCTAATGTGGATGTGGCTTTCTCCCAGGCAATTATGATTTTCGCTCCCGAAGCAATCCCGTATGAACGCAATATCCACCCGACTGCGGTAGTTGATCCTACTGCCAAAATCGGTCAGAATGTTCATGTCGGTGCTAATGCCGTAATTGATGCCGGTGCTGAAATCGGCGATAATACTTGCATTTGTGCAGGTGTTTATATCGGCAGAATGGCGAAAGTCGGTTGCGATACACTTATTTATCCCAATGCTACTGTTTTGGATAGATGTATTATTGGTAATAAGGTAATTATGCACTCAGGGGTCGTTATCGGTGCGGACGGTTTCGGTTTTTATCCGACTGCCAAAGGCTTGGCTAAAATTCCGCAGACAGGTATTGTTAGAATTGATGATGATGTAGAAATCGGTGCTAATACCACTATCGACCGTGCGAGATTCGGCGTTACTTGGATCAAAACAAATGTAAAAATTGACGATCAAGTTATGGTTGGACATAATGTTGTGGTTGGTGAAAGTTCAATTTTGGTTGCGCAAGTTGGTATTGCCGGCAGTGCGACTTTGGGCAGAGGCGTTATTTTAGGCGGTAAATCCGGTATCAATGGCCATGTAACTATCGGCGACGGAGTTCAGTTGGCAGGTACTTCCAATATCGTAAAAGATACTCCGGCAGGGGTCATTATGATTGGTACTCCGGCTGAAAGTCAAAGAGAATTTATGGGCAGACTTTCATTGCCGAACAAAGTTGATAAACTTAAAGCTAAAATTGCTGACCTTACTGAAAGATTGGAAAAATTGGAAAATAAATAATTTCCTTTTTGGAGTAAGTTGAAATCAAAAATATTTTTAAAGTTATTTTTGCTTTGCTTCTGTCGATAACTTTATGTGAGTTATCGGCAGAAAAAACTGATTTAAATTCTGATGTTTTGCGTGATAAGGCCTTGAAGGGCGAGGTCTTTTCGCAAATAAAATTAGGCGAAGAATTTTTGTATGGAATTAATCGCAATCAGGATTTAAATCTGGCTTTTTATTATTTCAATATGGCGGCGGAGCAGGGGAGTAACGAGGGAAATTATTATCTTGGCTTGTGCTATGAGTACGGTTATGGGGTAAACCAAAATCGTATTAAAGCATATTATTGTTATGAGAAAGCTATTGAGCTTGACCAAGCGAAGTTTAAACTTGCACTGATACTCCAAGACGGCATTAAGGGCGGTAAATTCGGTTCGGAATATTATCGCTCAATTGCACAGGACAAGGATAAGGCAAGTAAGTTGCTTGAAGAATTGGTGGCAAAAAAATTTCCGCCAGCTATGGTGAAAAAAGCTGAAAGTCTGTTACTCGCAGGAGATTTGAATGAAAGTAACGGAAAAACGATTTTTGAACTTTTGGAATACGCAAGTAATAAGGGCGACATAAAAGCAAAAGAGTACCTGATTGATTGTTATTTAAAGGGGATAGGTACAAAAATTAATGAGAAAAAAGCGTTTGATTTAACGGTTGAACTCTACAAAAAAAAGGTAAAAGGCAGTGGTGCTAAATTGGCGTTTCTGTATGAAAACGGAATCGGCACTCCGCCGGATATGATACAGGCTTTGAAGTTCTATCAGGAGGCAATGGTAGAGGGAAACAGTTTGGCAAATGTCAAAATGGCTGAACAGTATTTAAGTGGTTTTTACCTGAAAAGCGATGTAAAAAAAGCCATTGAACTTTTGACACTTGAAATGAAAAAAAATAATCCTGCGGCAATAACTATGCTGGCTGATTGTTTCATGAAGGGAATCGGCATGGAGAAAGATGAGAAGCAGGCGTTTTTGCTTTATTTAAGAAGTGCTGGAATGGGCGATGTAATTGCTCAATACAAACTTGCAGAGTGTTTTCGCTTGGGCAAAGGTACTGTGATTGATGAGGGGGCAGTTTTCTTCTGGTTAAAGCAGTCGGCAAAAAGCGGAAGTATAAAGACTCTTCGAGAATTGGCAATTTGTTATATTGAGGGATATGGGACAGAGAAAGATTTAAAGATTGGCAAGGAACTTTTGCTTCAATGTGTTGAAGCAGGCGACAAGCAGTCAATTTTGATTTATAATGAGGTTTTTTAATGAGATTTTTTGATTATTATAGAGAAAACAAAGAGAAATTTGACGGACTTTTGATAGATGTTGACGGAACTTTGTCTATCGGCAGCAAGGCAATCGGGGAAACGGCAGAGTTCCTGAAAGAGCTGCGTAAAGATGACAAGGCATTTTATATCCTTACCAATGACGGAAATCACTCAATCAAGCAGAAGTGCGGTTTTTTGCATAAGGCAGGTTTGGATATTCAGGAAGATGAACTTATTTCATGCGCAAGCGTTTTGAGATATGTCGCAGAGAAAAATAATTGGGTAGGAAAAAAGTTTTTCGTTGTCGGTGAACTCGGTACTCCCTGTTTCGCCGAACTTGCAGGATTGCAAGTAACCAGAAATATTGAAGAATTTGAAGAGTGTTTGGGCGCAATTCAGGGTGAAGGTGTGTAC
>JAZRSP010000199.1:0-5717 GCA_045651565.1 Victivallaceae bacterium
AAAGTAATTCAAACCGTTCTCGAGCTTATCTAATATAGCACAAAGTTTGAATTCTACGCTATACTGACGCCGTTTCTTTTGTGTTTTCTCCATAAAAAAGTACACCTCAAAAGTTGTGTCCAACTTTTGGGGTGCACTTCAAAACCTGGCAGCCTGATAAAAATGTTCCCCTGTTTTCCAGATTTCTCCGTTAATTTGTAACGGTTCGTCATGAAAATTGGAAAAAATATCCAAATAAGGAGTCCGGCTGTTGAAATAAAGTTTCCCCGCAACCGCATCAGCAAGCAACGCCATTACACGGGGATATTGCCCGGTAAAACGGCGTCCTTCACTGGCAGGAGAATCTTCGTAACCATTGTTTACCAGCAAATCTGCATATTTGACTTTGCGGCAAACTGGATCAGCCAGCAAGTTCCAAATATAGTCACAGTAACGCAGATCATCTTCCGGAATATCATCCGGAAATGTTTTGGCGAGTCGTTTGATTTTATCAAGCAACACTTCCGGCACTCCGATCGTTTCAAGTTCAGTAACATCCCGGAACTCACCATAATCATGCGCCAGTGCCACGATCTTTTCCGGAAGCGACTCAACTTTGCTCATCACCTCCAAAGGATGCAATAGATACGGCATCCCGTTCCGCCCGACCTTGCCGGAATAAACATCAACACAATGCTTCAAAAGCCTCTCAAAAACAGATTTCATAAAAATACCTCCATGACCTTTGCTATAAAAGAGACTTTGAAGCTCAAAAAATGACATGACTAAACAGTTTTGATGTAAAAAATTTAAGCCATTCTGACTTTATGTTTGTTTTTATCCTTGCACTCTACTTATTTGAAGTGATTTTATTTACGAGAAGACTTTTTGCTGTTGATAAATAATCAAACGGTACATTCAAGCATTGGAACAATTGCAATTCTAAATGTTGCAATATTCAGAGAAGGATCACATTTATCGCGTTTGGCTAAACGAGGACAATTGTTTAGAGGTGGGAAGCATTTCCTCCTGTAACTGTATGTTCCCATACCTCGAACAACCTTTTCTGTCCCCCTATTACGTGTCAAAAATTCTGGATCGGCTGAATATTCAGCTTCATACCAATCTCTGCACCATTGAGGATAATCTAATAATAAAGAACTCCAACGGAGTTCATCAAACCTACGATAGGCTAATTCAATGATAGGCTCCAGGCGTGCGCTGAAAAACGCATCCGCCACGACGTAAGGCAAGCGGCACAGCGTCTTTTCCTCCTGTATATAGTATTTTAGCATATCATAAAGCTCTTTTAGTATATTTTCCATTTTTGTCGTGTCAATGGATGCTCGACAAGCACACTCCCATTGTGCTTCTGTCGGAAGAGCAAACATATAACCAGACGGCAAAAAATCAGTATAACGCTCATTCAAAATGTCGCAGAATTTCTGAGCCTCATACCAGGTTACCTTACATGGCTCCTTATCACCCTTGTAGGCTGCTCCCCTCCAACATCCGAGCCATGTTGCTACTGCCTTACATGGCTCCTTATCTCCCTTGCAGGCTGCTCCTGCGATCCGATTATATTGCTCAACCGAAACCGGATACTTCCCAATCCAAAACTTTTTTGTCAAAGTTACTGAGTGCGATACCTCATCATCCATGCGTCCACATTCGTTTTGAGGACTTCCCATCATAAAAGTTCCCGCTTTGACTTTTATCATTTCCAGGCAGACTCCATCTGCGAGAGGAATTGGATAAATGTATTCGCCAAATGTTTGAGATATATTTGCGTTTTTAGACATTATTTCGTTTTGAATATTTTTTATAGCAAGAGCCGTGTATAACTTATGCAATGATGCGGATGGATTTGCATATATGTCATTGGTAAAATGCAGGATTATTTTGTATTTAAGCTCATTTAGTGTCTGTTCATCTCCTCTGCATTTATTCCATTCTTCTTGATATTGAGTTACAAAATTAACAATATAAGCAATATTATCTGTTTGCAAAACAGAAAGCATAGTACCTGCACCGCTGATCATATCGCAAATAACATCAGCTGTAAATAGCTTGAAACTGTTAAGTGGAGTAATCATTTTTATTATATACCTCAAAAATATGCATTTTCTATAAAAAAACGATTTTATACTTTAAAATCAAATTTTGAACATTACCAAAAAGGTTCCAACAGTCGATCCAACATTGTATCCGCCCAATCACTTTGAACTTCGGTTGTGTTATGACAGCTGCTCGCAAGAGAATAGGAAGTTGTTGTTCTTTCAGGCTCTCTGACTGTTTGTATTTCTTATTTCGGAACGAGAACGAGACGGAATCCCACATCGTCAAAGCAATCGTCCGGGTCGCGGTATTGCCGACTTGAGGAACGGCAATCGGTAGCTTCGCACCTCCAAGAACCACCGCGTACTGTTTTACCTAAAATAATCCCTGAATTTGATGTGTAGTCATTCTGACACCATTCCCAAACATTTCCATGCATGTCATAAACACCAAATGAGTTGGGAGCAAATTCATCTACTTCAGTATACAGTGAATTGCTGTACTCAAAACGATAACCATTTCGGCCATCACAATTAGCCATCGATGCGTTTATCATATCGCCAAAAGCGAAGGTAGTTTTTGTACCCGCTCGACATGCATATTCCCATTGAGCCTCTGTTGGCAAGGAAAATTTATATCCTTCCGGGAAACCTTGCCGATTTTCTTTCAAGCAAGTATTAAGTATTTCACAAAAAACATTTGCCGTATTCCACGAAACTGCTGCCACCGGAATATTTGTTAAATCAGGTACACTGTGAGGCCAATTTGTCCAATTCCAATGATCCTCAATAAAAACTCTGAACTGCTTTATCGTTACAGGAAATTTGCTGATCCAAAAATCTCTTGAAAATTCGACCTTACATTGCTCATCATCCTTACTCCGCCCGCATTCATCTTCCAGACTTTCCATTACAAACTCTCCAGCAGGAACTTTGACAAACTCAATTTCACCATAATTAGGAAAAGTTCTGCCGTAATGCTCATCCATAAAAGGTAAACTATGAAAACAAAATTTTACTGAACAAAACTTCTGACGCAGTTCCTGTTCAATAAGATTTTTTAATAGATCTTTAGAATCATTATCTTTTGTATCCCAATCACATTTATACTTTACAATATCTTGAACTGCCTGTATATCAAAAAATTTTTTATCAACATCAGCAATATTTCTTATATTACTAAAGATTTCAGCAACAAAAATTTTAAAGCTATTATAACTGTTCATATTTGTTTTTTTCTCCCCTTAAAGCTTGACGAGGCCGAGGCGGAAGCCGAGGACGCGGTTGCGAAAGCCGGGGGTGTAGGCGCCCCGGAACGCAGAACGGCATTGCCTCGCGCCGTTGCTCCAACTGCCTCCACGGAACACGCGGTTCGAGCCGGATGACGGTCCAACTGGATCTATCGCATCTTCGCCGTAGTCGTCATTGTACCAATCTCTACACCACTCCCATACATTCCCATGCATATCATAAAAAAAACACGGATTGGGTTGGTATTGGCCGGCAGTGGATGTTTGACCTAAATAAGGGCCTTTTGCGCCAGTTCCGCAAGGGTAGTTGCCGTTGCAATTGGCTTCTGTTCCATTGCAACTTTTCCCCCAGAAATAAGCAGTTTTTCTACCTGCCCGACAAGCATACTCCCATTGTGCTTCGGTCGGCAAATCAAATTGATACCTCACTCCATTAATAACCGGAAGTTTCCCCGCATAGCGTTCGTTGAGTTTATTGCAAAAATCTTTGACATCGTTCCAACTTACTTGTTCAACCGGACGATTACCACCCGTGAAGTATGACGGATCTGATAAGTCCTCATTATCTTGAGATGCTCGTACCCCCTTCATGACAGCATTCCATTGCGCCTGAGTTACCGAAAATTTACCTAGCCAGTAATCCTGAGTCAAAGTTACCTTGTGCAATTTTTCATTACCTGATCTTCCATCTTCATTTTCCGGACTGCCCATCATAAAAGAGCCGGCTTTGACTCTGATCATCTCCAGAGAAACACCTTGAGACAATGCAAAAGTCAAAATGTCCTCGGTAGCAACTGCTGTACCAGATAATTCCTGTATAATCTTGGTTTTTAAATCATTAAGTGCAATATGGTCGTTTTGACATTGCTCCCATTGATTTTTGTACTGTGTGATAATATCTATAACACCAGATTCAGACAGCGTTTCAGCAACAAAAATTTTAAAGCTATTATAGCTATTCATATTTGTTTTTTTCTCCCCTTAAAGCTTGACGAGGGCGAGGCGGAAGCCGAGGTAGTTGTCGCGATCGTCTGGGCTGCTGCTGCCCCGGTCCGCAGAACGGCAGTACCTCGCGCTGTTGATCCAACCGCCGCCACGGGAAACGCGGTTCGAGCCGGATGACGGTCCAACTGGATCTATCGCATCTTCGCCGTAGTCGTCATTGTACCAATCTCTACACCACTCCCATACATTCCCATGCATATCATAAAAACCCCAGTCGTTAGGCTTATAAGTTCCAACATCAGTTGTTCGTTCTAAGTATGGTCCTTTAGCGGTAGTTCCGCAGGGGTAGTTGCCGTCGCAATTGGGTTCTGTTCCATTGCACCTGTTCCCCCAGAAATAAGCGGTTGTTGTACCTGCCCGACAGGCATACTCCCATTGAGCTTCGGTCGGCAGATCAAATTGATATCCTTCCGGGAGTTTATCTTCGAATTTTCTATTCAATCGCACACAAAAATCTCTTGCACAGTCCCAATCAACTTTCTCGACCGGTCGCTTGGAACCGTCGAAATATGACGGATTATATTTCATAATCGCTTGAAACTGAGCTTGTGTAACCGGGAATTTTCCCAGCCAGTAATCTTGAGTTAAAGTTACCTTGTGCAATTTTTCATCACTATTTCGCTTAACCGGACTGCCCATCATAAAAGTTCCGGCTTTGACTTTGATCATCTCCAGAGAAACATCTTGAGACAATGCAAAAGTCAAAATGTCCTCGGTAGCACTTTCTTGCTCCATATCCTGTACTTGCAAGGCTTTGGATATTTTTTGCTTTAAATTTGCAATGGCATTTTCATCACCTTGGCATCGTTCATATTGTTCCTTAAAACGTTGAACCACTTCCACAACAATTTCAGCAGTAAATAGTTTGAAGTTTGTCATAATTTCACTTATCCTTATTTTTAATGCGTTTTAAGGCATCATCATACGCAATACAAAACGTTTTATAATCAATATGATGTTTATCAAGCAAATTTTTAACAGCTATTTCTTCTGCCAATATGTCAATGCCGCCGTTGTAAAAATATTTTTTTATGTTATCCAAATCTTTGGGGGAGACAGTAAAAGTTGTTGCAATTCTTTTTAATATTGCTTTGATATTTGCCCTAGCTGCCAACACGCTTATTATTTCATCGTTAAAAATTTCATCTTCTTCGGCAGGCAACAGCATTGATGCAAGCAATATGGTTCGCCATTCTTTTTGCTTCTCCTCTGTTATTTCGCCATCATTATTGATAAAGCGGCAGAATTTTTCAAACAGATTCCTTCGATTTACTCCAAGCATTTCACACAAAGTCAAATTTGCAAATGCGTCATAGTTATTTTGCTCACAGCAGTTGATGATTGTATCAATATATTCGCATATTCTGGAATCCCATATGTCATTTCGCTCATCTGACAGCCATTCCATAAGGCCTTCTTTGCTACG
>JAZRSP010000200.1:0-2856 GCA_045651565.1 Victivallaceae bacterium
CGATAGTTTTATCGCCGGTCATGCAGGAGCGGCACTCTCGGCGGCAATCGGGATCAGCGAGAGTAAATATTTGACCAAAGATCCGAGTTCAACTATTGCTGTTATCGGGGACGGTTCGCTTGGTTGCGGGATGTCTTTGGAAGCACTGAATAATGTCAGCGAGGTCAATGGTAAAGTAATTATCATTCTTAATGACAACAAAATGGCAATTTCTCCCAGTGTCGGCGGCATGACCAAACACCTGAATAAAATTATTGCAGGAAACTTCTATTTTAACAACAAAAACAGAGTGAAACGGTTTTTAAAGAAATGTTCTTTCGGCAAACTCCGATTCGATGAATTTGCCCATAAAACCTTATTGGCGGTCAAAAACTTTTTCATGCCCAAAGGAACAATTTTTAACGAATTGAATATCCAATATCTGGGTCCGATTGACGGTTATTCTTTCCCGGAACTTTTCAAAGTTTTGGAGTATGCTAAAAAATCACCGAAATCGGTTCTTATCCATGTTTTTACCGAAAAAGGCCACGGTTATGAATACGCCAGAGAGTTTCCGGAGAAATTTCACGGAGTCGGGGCTTTTTCTAAAAACAACGGAAATTTCTGCAAGGAGAGCACCCAGAGTTTCCCGAAAACTTTTGGCTCAAGTATGTGCGAACTTGCCAATCCCAATTTGACAGTAATCACCGCCGCAATGAAAAGCGGTACCGGTTTGACCAAATATGCCGAAGAAAATCCGAATAATTTTTACGATGTCGGAATCTGCGAGGAACACGCAGTAACTTTCGCCGCTGGATTAGCAAAAAGCGGCAAAATAAAAAGTGTCGTAGCACTCTATTCAACCTTTTTGCAGAGGGCTTTTGATAATGTCTATCACGATGTGTGCTTGCAAAATGCCAATGTTTTAATCGCCATAGATCGAGCAGGAATCGTCGATGACGGACCAACACATCATGGTATTTATGATCTGGGATTTCTCCGACAGATGCCGAATTTGACAATCATGGCGCCCAGAAGTGAAAATGAACTTCGCTCCATGCTTCACCTCGCAATGGAACTTCCGACTCCGGTTGCTATCAGATACAGCAAAAATGCCAGCCAAATTCCTTTCACCCCCGAATTACCCCCGGAGAAAATCGACATCGGCAGAGCAGAAATTGTCGCAGACGGCGAAATTATCTCTCTCTGGGCCATGGGATCTGAAGTCGATCGCGCATTGGAAATCAGGGATATTATCAAAGAAAAAATTAATGTTACTATCGAAGTTGTCAACCCCAGATTTATTCGACCTTTTGATAAAAAATTACTCTTTGAAAAAGCGAAATCTCATTTGATTGCAACCATGGAAGACCATGTTTTAAGCGGAGGATTAAGCAGTGAAGTCGCCCAACTTATTGCTCCGAGTTGTTATGATTTGGCGGCATCTTTCGGCTGGGGAGCGAGAGTTTTTGAACACGGCAAAACCGACGAAATCCGCAAAAAACACCACTTGGACAATCAATCTATTGCAAATAAATTAATGGAAATAATTGAAGATGAAAGATAAAAAATTATTAATTTTCGACCTTGACGGAACTCTGATTAACTCCAACAAAGATTTGGCAGTCGCAGTAAATTATATGCGTTCAAAATTTAATTTGCCGCCGCTCAGCGATGAAACTATTACCAGTTTCGTCGGCAATGGCGTGGCGAAATTGGTTGAACGCTCAATTGCAGATGCGCCTCAACTTGACTTCCCCAACTGCTTGGAGATAATGAAAGAATACTATGTTGCCCACTCTACCGATTACACTACCCCCTACCCTGATGTTATTGAGGGATTGTCGGGATTTAAAAAGCAAGGATTTGTTGTGTGTGTTTTTACCAACAAATTCACCGATGCGGCTCAATTGATTTTGGATAAATTGGGGTTAGGCAAATTTTTAGATGAAATCATAGGAAGTGATTCCGGTTTTCCATTGAAACCAGAACCTGAAGCAATTTTGTATCTCATGGATAAATATCATTTTTCTACTGCTCAAACCTACATGATCGGCGACCATTATACCGATTTGGAGGCAGGCAGACGGGCAAATTGCCGAAAAGTCTTTGTTACCTACGGACTTGGCAAAACCATGGGTGAAACATTTGACCTGCAAGCGGCATCTTTCATTGAATTAGTTTCCAAACTTACTGTAATGTAAGTTTTTTTCAGTTACATGTCAACCCAACTCATGAGCGGTTTATCTTTGCGCGTCAGCGTTATATTAGGTGCAGGAAACTCTTTCCTGCTTCCGGGAGTTTGAGGGACGGAATTAGTCCCTCAAATGGCGGTGGCAACTAACAAAAGTGAAACTTGTTTCACGACCACCCCCGTCTGCGCAAGCAGACATTGAGTCCATCCACTCAAAATTGACCTTTCACGGAAGTCTATCTTTTTTCTTGGGGCATGGTTGCTGCCCCAAACCCTGCAACAAGGGCATTAGCCCTTGACCGTTATACCTGTTGAGTTGGTTGGTCTTAGGCGGTTTGGTGTTTGGAATGTGGCAAGCTATAAAATCATCCTCCCGCTTTTTTGCGGAATGATGATTTAATTTCTTGCCACGGTTTCGCCAACTATCGGAGAATCTCGACGCCACTCGATTCTCCTTGTTACTTTTTTACGGTGGCATGCATGCCACGGTGACAAAAATATGCAAAATAGACAAATATTTAGCACGCCAAAATAACTTTAATCGAAGCCAAGTCTGCGAGACGGTCCGCCGTCGAGAGCGCAGACTGGACAGAGCGAAGCGTGAGGCGAATTCGAACGAACACGATGAAGAAATTCAGCGTGGGCGGCAGGAAGTCGAGCAGTAAGCCGTGAGTGAGACCGAT
>JAZRSP010000201.1:0-3204 GCA_045651565.1 Victivallaceae bacterium
ACGGCTCTTTCATTTTTTCTTTCTGCAAGATAAAATGGATTTCCAAATCAGTTGCGTAATTGAATTCATCCGGATTCCGATTCTGCAATCTGGCAAAGTGCAGTAAAACACAATGCCAGGTTTCATGAGCAAGTACAAAAAGCCGTTCTTCCAAATCAAGTTTTGCATAAAACTGACAATTCATAAATACTCTGCTGCCGTCAGTGCAGGCAGTTCTGCAACCGGATGTTATGGGAACAAAATCAAGGTGCATTAAAATCATCCCGATAAACGGCTGGCGCATCAAAAGTTTCTGGCGATCCTGTTCCATGCCCCGCAGGGTCAACTCTTTGATTTTATCATCCTTGCTCATTTCAAAATCGCTTTCCTGTTCAATCTCGCCCGCATTGCTTTACCGTGGAGTTCCGCCCATTTTTCATAGTCCGGGTGATAAAACAGTTTGTCGGCAAAAGTGCTGGAAACTTCTTTTTGATTTCCCTGCATGGCATCAAGCATCATCATTGTAGCGAAATCGCTGGCAAGTTTGGTGGCGATCCGGTAAAAACCGCTCAAAAGCGCCTGTTCTTCCTCTTGTGTTTTGCCGCGCCACAAGTGATAGATCACAGCTGAACAAAAAGCATATTTACGGTCAGCTTTTTCCGGAATGGTGATTTTCTTTTTCGGATCGGTCATAAGTTCATAGACATTATCGAACTCTTCGGCAACTTTACGGAATGCACAGAATTCCACTCCGGCTTGATTCCCAACCAGACCATAGATGATTTTATCCAGCAGCCGCTCCTCTTCTTTATCAAAAGTATGCAGCATAGTGCTGACCCGTTCCCAGCTGCGTGGAGTGGGCCAGCCGCCTTCCAGATTTTCATTATCCTGATGAAAGAGATAGTTCGGACGGAAGCGGATAAAGCCAAGAATTGCCGGATGAATATTGTGATGCAAGCCCCACTGCACCCACAATTCAGCATCTTCGGTCAACTCAACGTGGCAGAAACGATTGGCAAGAGCCGAACTCATAGTCATGGCGACAGCCGAATCTTCAACGCGGTTACCGGCAGCACAAATATACCAGCCTTTGGGAACTTCGTACAAATTACCCAATCGGCGGTCGAGAATGAACTCATAAGCGGCAACCTGCAACCAACGGTCGGCGGCGGTCAATTCATCAAAAAGGATGATGCCGCGGCTTTCTGGATCACGGGCCCAATCCGCAGAAACCAGCCAACGCACCGATGTTTCATCCGGCACAGGCAAGCCGCGGATATCCACCGGTTCACGCTGAGCAAGACGCACATCAATAAAACCGATGCCCATATCTTCTGCAACAGTGCGGATAATGGTGGACTTACCCAATCCCGGCGCGCCCCAAATCATCAAAGGCGGCAGAGATTCTGCCATTTCAGGCTTGTTAAAAATAAGTTTGAGTTGATGACGGACAATTTTTTCCAATTCATCGGCGGTAATGCAGTTGTGCATGTCAATAATTGTGTTGCTCATAGTTTTTTCTCCTTATTATTTGTTAAAATTGATTTTAATGCTCAATGGTTCTTGGCGCACGGTTTTGCTGTATTTTACTTTGATCGTAAACTTGCACACCTGTTTGCCGTGTTCAATCGTGTAATAGCTCCAAGTTGCGTCAGCCCAACCGCAGGGAGATTCTACGATCAAACCGTTGCCGGATTTGTACAATATCCCGAAAACGTCTCCGACTTTACGATACTTGCCATTAGCTTTCTGCAGGACTGACCAGCCTTCACCACCTGAACCGTTTTCGCCATTGAAAATCAAAAGTTCCGGTATTTTGTCGCCATCCAAATCACTGGTGACGACTTCGGTTGCAGTTGCCTGCCGGAATTGCCTTATATCGGCATCGTAAACAGCGGCACATTCCGCAGGCATTTTGTCAAACGGTACAACTTTTTCATCCAGCGGTTCGGGAGAAATTCGGGCCAACACCACCGCCAGCACTCTCAACAAAACAGTATTCATTTTTTACGCTCTTTTGATTTCTCTTCTGCAAATTCTTGTTCTTCAATTTGCTTAAACATCTGCATAAGTTTACTCCATGTACCGTACAAGTTTTTCAGTTTGCGATCAAACTGCGATTTTGCAGGGATGCCAATACATGGAGCAACTAAAGCAAACTTTTCACCGTTGGCGTTGATATATTGCCTGTTTTCGTCATCATTCCAGAAGTAATAACTGCCAATGCTCAATATTCCGGCATTGCGTCCAATCTCCGTTTTTGCAAATTCTGCCATTTTATTGCCGTCTGCCGAATAAAAAATCCAGATTTTACCACCATCAACAAGAAAGCCGGTATTCAAAAAAGCATGACACTTTCCGGCGATTTGAAAAGACCCCTCACTTCCGTCAGCATATTTTACGGCAAGAAGATTGATCTTTTGGCTTGGAGTGTTTGATGTGGTGACTCCGACTAAAAAGTTTTTAACGCTCTCTATAAATTTTTGAGTAGTTACGGCATTGCTTTTGTCAATGTCATTTTTCATATAAACCTCCATGTTTTGTGTTTGCTAACCATAAAGCAAAAAGCGTGCCAACTTATTTTTGTGCGTAAAACCCGGAGTGTAATGGTCAATTTTTGACAGGTGATGGCAAAAATTGAAAAAAAGGGAGGGTAAGTTCACCTCAAATACACTTTGGCACGCTTTTTGCTTTAAGAATAGCAGCGTACAACCAAGAAAGGAAAAATAAGATGACCTTCAAAACAACTATTGAACACATGCGGAATCAGCGTGGAATGTACGGGTACAGCCCGAAACTTTTTTTCTCTTATTTAATGCGTGAGATTGTCTTAATCAGTCCGGAAGAACCGAAAGAAATACATATATTCAATCATCAAGATTCGCTTATATTACGACTGTACGGGAATGATATAAAACCAAATGCAAATGATTTTATATTGAATCGCGACTGGACCGTAGATGAACCCAACGGCGAAAAAATTTTTCCTGATAATTTTCATATATCGATGATATGCATGTTGGCATGGGGAAAGTATTTCCGCTTCAGAAATATTCATAATGGTATTGCAACACAAATATTGTTCAAACAATCACGATTCCAGAAACGATGCACTTTTCCTACCAGGCAACCTGATGGCTGGGAGATCTACTTCAAACTGGATCCTGAATTGCCGAGCAATCAGTCTGTAAAGGATTTTCAGCAGAATAATTGGCTTGATACTAT
>JAZRSP010000202.1:0-1731 GCA_045651565.1 Victivallaceae bacterium
AGGCAATTAAAGCATGCGACGGAGTGGTAAGTTTGCCGATGTATGGCGAAAAATGCTCAATAAATGTCGGTAATAGTGTCGCTGCTGTCCTTTATGCAATCGAAGCCAAAAGTAGAAGATAATTTTTAAAAAATTTCCTTGATTTGTTCAAGCGTAATCGGTTTAATCAAAATGCCGTTAAAAATATGCAAATTGAGTTTTTCACGAATTGAAGCGTCGTCCAAAATCACATAAATCATCATGTCGAATCCGTAGAGATGGCGGATTTCTTTGGCAAACTCAATGGCATTCATATTTGGGAGTTCCAAGTTGGCAAGAACTATGTCGACTTTGCAGTTTTTTAGATATTCCAATGCGCTGTTCGGAGTGGTTGTTACCCTGACAGTGTAGTTCAATTTGGTAAAGGTAAGTGCCAGAACATTGCAATTATTTATCTCGTAATCGACAATTAAAATAGATAGTTTTTTTTGAGTCGGAGCGGTAGTGCAAGTTTGCGGATAATGGGCAACTTCGGCAACTTGATTGTGTTGCAGATTTTTGTCAAATTTCGCAAAAGAACCAATCTCCTGAATGATGCCGGAAACGAAATTAGGCTCTTTGTCTTTGCAGATGATTTGTCTGAAAAATCTTAAATCAGAGTAGTAGTTTGAACGATAAAAAAGTTCGAGAGTGTCTTCATTGCCGGCAAGGAAATTTTTAATGGAATTACGGTAATAATCAAGGTCATCGGGATAGAGCCACTCTTCATCGGCAACTTCGGTATTATCGGAGTGAAAATAGCGGAATGAACTTAAATTATCAGAACCTGAAATTTTGTTGGATTGGAGATTTTTTCTGAAATAGCATAATTCTGCACGCAAAAGGGCTTCATTAAGGAGTTTGTTTTCCTGTGAGATATTGACAATTTTAGCAAAGTCATCAGTTACATCCAGAAAGGACAAAATAACCCATTCAAGCTGATTGTCTTTCTCAATAACCGGATTGGCTGTACACAAAATTTCTTTTTTTTGATTGTTTTTGCAAATAATTGTCCGAGGAAGTTTATTGGAGATTACACAATGAGAATCCATCGCCTTTTCGATGATAAATCTGGAAGATTTTTCTTTGTCGGAGTGGAGCAGTGTAAAAATTTTGCTGTAATGTTTTTGCTGCATTTCTTCAAGTGGAAATTCGGTGATGTTGGCGGCTTGAGCGTTAGCAAATTTGATAATTCCACTGCTGTCGGTGATGATGATTCCGACTCGGATTTTGTCCAAAATAGTTTGGAGTTGGTTTGATTGCAAAATGGACTTTTGATGTAGTTCCTCTTTTGAGGTCTTTTTTGCTGATTTGAATTTGAAAATCATGTGAATAATTGTCAGAGATAAAAATAGCAAATTGGTAACGAAACTCGAATAAATAACTTCTTTTATATCGTATAAAGATGTCTGGTTGTGGTGAACTTCGTAGAGAATTTTGACCAAAAGCGCACTATTGATAAAAAGATATATTAAAAGCAGATAGAAAAAATTGTAATGTTTTTTTGTCATAAGTCATCTCCTTTTTTTTGAAAATGAGTTACTGTTACTATTTTAGCATATAAATTCGCAAAAGCAAGTGCCAAATCAAAAATATTCTGAAAAAATATTTATACCATACTTTTTGATTATCCCCAATTTACTCTGACGAGTGCGCCATTAGGGCGAGACTTGCGTCTTTTTTTTTTTATGGGTGGCTTGGTTGCAGCCCCCC
>JAZRSP010000203.1:0-7056 GCA_045651565.1 Victivallaceae bacterium
ATTTGAAAACTGTCGCAATCGATCAAAGTTACTTTGCCTTGCGTGTCAATCAGAAAGTTATCCGGATTGAAATCATTGACCAACACCCGGTGGCGAGCAAGCATTTGCACGGCATTGACCAGATTGAGCGCAACTTTCGTGACCTGCAGTCGATCCCATCCCGGAAAGAAGCGTTTGACCTGACGGGGTGCGTACAATGCCCGCAAGGTTCTTCCGTTTGCCTTGGGCATTACATAACCGATCACTTTTTTATTCCCATCAAAAACAGGCATTTGCGGCCATGACAGAAAATATGCCCGTCGACACTCCTCCAAAGCCAGCATGGCATTGAGACGCTCGCAAAATGCCGCTTGCTTGCGTGGATTTGTCAAAGTTTCATCCTTGCAAACTTTGACCAGGTAATGCGGATTGATATCAAGTTTGTAAACCACACCTTCACCGCCCCAAGCCAAAATATCAGATTTTTTTAAGGGGAGCGGTTTCTCTTGCGGATCATAAACGATTCGATTCCGCTCTGATACTGGCACGGCAAGCAAACTCCAATCAAGAGAAGTCGCTGCAGCTTTCGATACATTTATCTGACTATTGCATCCTGAAATGACCACATTGTGATGATTCCCAGCAACAGTAATTCCACCGCCCATCGTTGTTACCTTGTTCGTTAATGAAAAAATTTTACTGAATAAATTCTGCATGATCCCTGAATATTTCACCTTTGCCGCATAAAAGCTGTTCTGCCGATATATGGGCATTCTTTTTTTGTATTATGACAAAATTTCTGAAAAAATCTTATATTGCTTTTCAAATTGTGGATGCACGCACAATAGTTCACTCCAGTCATAGCGATTCAGAGTCGTCCAATCGCACTTGTCGGCATATTGAGGATATTTTCTTAAAAGTACGTTCCTATCATTTCCATGCAGATTATTCCAACCATATACTTCTGCAAATTGCGGCTGAAATTAAAAAAGTTCGAACCAGTCATCAATATTCAATTTTTCCCAATCACACTGATCGGCATATTCCGGATGTTCGCTGAGCAGTTGACTCCACTGTTCACCCGAAAAACAGCTGAACTCGTATTTTTCCATATTCTATCCTCTAATATTGTTTCAGTTTCTATGTTACATACGGGAGTTTATTTTTAGAAAAGTGACAGAAAGATTTCTTTTTTGAGGAATATTCCTGATATTTTTCAGCAAACTTCGGTCTGGCTTCCAGCAACATTTGCCAATCTTTAGGTTCAAGTTTATCCCAGTTGCATTTATCGGCGAACTGCGGCTGGTTGATAATCAGATAGTACCAATCCAAACCATTAAGTTTTTCCCATGGGCAAAGATGGGCAAATTCCGGGCGTTTGGACAACAGTTTCTGCCACGCATAACCATCCAACAGTTCCCAATCACACTCGGCGGCAAACTCTGGATGTACAGCAATGCGCAACGCCCAGGCATAACCGTCTTTTATTTGCGACCAAGGTAATTTCATAAAAAAAGATGATTGCTTTTGAAAAAGGTCATCCCATCCGAAAGACAACCTGTGTGCCTTACTCCAGTCATATTTGTTGGCATACCACGGATTTTTAGAGAGAATCCACACCCAGTCAAAATCATGGAGATTTTCCCAGTCGCATACTAAAGCAAGTACAGGATGGTCATACAATAAATCAGCCCATTCACGCCCCGTCAAAATGTCAAAGTCGATGGTTGCATTCATTTTAATAAGTTTTTTCAAAATAACCGGTTCTATTTTACTCCAGATGCAATAGATGCAATGTTTCATACGCCACAAATCGCCACAGGTGGCATTCCATTGCAGTTTTATGAATTCCGTCACTTTTGATTTTTTATAGTAATAATTTTTTTTGAACTGCGGTTGGTAGTATACAAGATAGTGCCAATCATCGTTGTTTAAGTATTTCAAGTATTTGTCTGCAAGTTCAGGACAACTTGCCAACAACCTAGCCCTCGTCCACCAGTCGAAGACATACCCCCATCTGAAATTGTGGGCAAATTGCGGCATGGCGACTAAAAGCTTGCTCCAATCATTGTCATTGAGTTTTTCCCAATCGCATTTGTCTGCAAATTGCGGCTGCTCTGGCAACAACATACTCCAGTCCACCCCATCAAGTTTTTCCCAGTCACATTTGTCGGCAAATTCCGGACATTCAGACAACAGCATGCACCAGTCAACCCCCTCCAATTTTTCCCAACTACATTCCGTTGCAAACTCCGGGTGTTCGCAGAGCAGGTGTGCCCACTGCACACCGTTCAGATTTTCAAAATCATATTTTTCCATTTTTCTTCCCCGGACGTTGTTTCTGTTTATTTGTTTATATATGGGAGCTTTTAATTATAAAATGACAACTTTTTCAAAAAACTCTACGATAAATCATATAACCTATAATAGAACACGGCATCAGCAGTACCCATGCAATGACATTGGCAAGATCCCATTTCCATTTTGATTCGGGATTTTTCTTTCTTAAAGAGTAATAAACTCCGTTCCAAGAGCAAAATAAAGTCCACCAGATTATCAAAGCCGTATCTGTTGCTCTTTCACAATAAAACGCGATACATCCCACGCCCCAAAGCAAGAAAGATATCCCCAGAGGTATAAACGCCCATAATCTCTCTTTTCTTTCAACATTTTGGCTTTCTATAAGAGTTTCAATATCGCGTTGAATCGGTTTAGACTGAGCTTCCGCAAAAACATCGTAAATTAATTGTATATCGCCGCACTTGTCGGCAAATTCCGGGTGTGCTTCCAAAAGATCAATCCAATTCTTTCTTGAAAGCTTTTCCCAGTTACAATACTGAGCAAACTGCGGAAAAATTTTCAAAAGCCGTACCCAGTCATCACCATTTAATTTATTTGTATCATTCATATGTTTTTCCATCTTCATTTGTATTCATTGGTTCTTTATCTGATTTTTCCTTTACGCTCATTTCGTTAATTGTTCGCCTTACCATATCCGCATACCAAAGATCCTCAACTGACGGAGAAAAAATATTCAAAATAGAAAGTAGGATAATAATAATAAATATAACCAATCCGACAAGAAGTGCGATCCACCAGTTAAATAACCAAAACAAACAGATAATCAAACCAATATTAAGCAAAATGGAGACACAAAATATGATTGCTGTCAACCTCCTCTTTTTGGCGTATTCCCGGTCATGTCTCAGCCTGCCCATTTCCCGCATATACAAACTCGCTGCAACAATTTTTTGTATATCCATATTACTGAAATTGTTTTTATTACTCATAGTTACCTCGGTTGCTGGTTATATATTTTTCATCATACATCACTTGAGCGTGATTGGTCTTTATCAACTTTTCCTTAATTACTTTGCCGGAGGATTTGTCAACACATTGCCGCCAGACTTCGCTGTTGCGATACCAGATGCCGTTTTCCTGTGTAAAATGCTCATTGCGGCATTCAATATGATATTTTACCCGCAACGGTTTTTCAGCACGCAATTCGGCATTGAGATACTTTTCATCGGTGTAAACAATCAGCTGAAAAGTCTGCTCCGTATTATTTTTGAAACGGTAATCCAAGTAGTTGTAACTGATACTGGTTCCTACACCGAAGGGGACTTGCCGCCCGAAATCCGGAAACAGATCCTCGCCGTCGTGGTGGTGATGTTCCGTGATTTCCAAGGGCGTATGCAGAATGATCCAGTGGATGAGATTACTCAACTGACACAATCCGCCGCCGATTCCCCGATCCGGCTTTCCCCGTTTGATCATCAAGCCTTCCTTGTAACCTTTACGGAAAGAAGTTTTGCCCACTAGATGCCACAAAGAAAATGTTTCTCCGGGTTGGATCAACACTCCCGAAATCTTCGGAGCTGCAAGAGAAAGATTGACCGCTTTATTGTTCTGCAAAGTCATATCCACATCGCCAAGTTGCCGCCGGATTAGCGACTTATGTTTATAAATCACCACCGGAAGCTGTATTTCGCATCCGCGCTCGTCGAAAATTTTAACTAGGGCACAGTAGTCAAAAAACGATATGCCAGCCGGGTTGAAGATCCTGATTTTATCGACGATGATGAGGGCACAGTACTCAAAAAACGATATGCCAGCCGGGTGGCCCGGCACCAGTTTTTCGGGTCTCTTACGACAGAAACGCTCTCTGCTGAAAAGATCCCGCAAACGCCGCAGCATACAGCATTTGAATACCGAAATCTCATAGCAAAGCGGAGAAATCTCACAAAATAATTTCCGGGTGTTCATACAGCAAGTCTGCCCATTCAGTCCCCCGCAAAATATCAAAATCAATGGTGTCCTTCATTGTTATCTTTCTGTTTTCCCTTTACCCGGATGCAGACTGTCAGTTTTTTGATTTGCGGCAAACTGCGGTTGTTCGTAAATTAAATTATCCCAATCTTCCTCTTCGAGTTTTTCCCAGTCGCATTTGTCTGCGAATTGCGGCATGACAGCTAAAAGCTCACTCCAGTCCCATCCGTCCAGTTTTTCCCAACGACAATATTCTGCAAATTGCGGCTGTTCTGCCAAAAGAGCACTCCATTCATAACCTTCCAGTTTGTCCCAGTTGCAATATTTGGCAAATTCAGGACGCTCTGACAAAAGCCACCACCAATCTGCACTGTCCATTTTTGACCAATCGCATTGCTCGGCAAATTCCGGGTGTTCGCAAAGCAGTTCACTCCATTCTTCGCCGTTCAGATTTTCAAAATCATATTTTCCCATATTGTATTTTTCCTTTGTGCAGTTTCCGGTTTCATTTATGAGCAAATCTTTTTTCCGAGTGCCAAATGTTTTTTCAAATGCTTTCAACGCCCAGTCATTCATAAAAACGGCAAAAACAATTTGGGAAAATTTATTTCTGAACTCATTCTCAATTAAAATTTCCCGGAATATCTCTGCCAGCTGTTCCGGTGGAGTTCCGCCATCTCCGCACCCCCATGCTCCAAGGATGATAGCATTATGACCGTTTGAGAGTGCAATGCGGAACATGGTGCGGATCTTTTGCGTATATCCGTGAACCATTAAATCTGTCAATCTGCCGTTTTCATCAATATCCGGAGAATAAATCGCCGACATGGAAATTACAGAAAGTTGATACGGATCATCCAGAAACTGAAACCCTTTCCTGCCGCCAGTCCGGAAAAAAGTTACACCGGGCGAATACACTCCCCCGACATTTCTATCCATCGGATATTGGTTGCCAGACTTGACCGGTATTCCGGCAAGTTTTGCACTTTCCCAATCAAATTGGAAAATCGATGCAAAAAGATCACTGCGTCTCAATAATCCGTTTTCCTGCGAGGGATAACCATTCCATACTCCCCAGCCGGGCGTAGAGCGGTTGGCAAAACTCAAAAGAACCGGATTGAAACCATCGTCCAGCAATTTTTCCCCGGCAGTTATCGTATCGTCTTCACATACGATAACTTCTGTTTTATATTGTGCCGGAATTTCCGAAACCTCCGGAGCCCCGTTGTATAAAACAGAGTTTTTCATCATATCGGCAGTATGATCAAGATAAACGAGCTTGCCGCTTACAGAAACATAACCGCCGAATTTCACAAAATCAATATTTTCTTCAAAAACGCCAATAAAATCCCTGCTTCGTGGGTGAGTTTCAGCATATTCAATGATTTTTTGTTCAGTATCAGTCATCTGTTTTTCCATCGGAATATATTTTTCATCATACATCACTTGAGCGTGATTGGTCTTTATCAATTTTTCTTCAATGATTTTGCCGGAAGATTTGTCAACACATTGCCGCCAGACTTCGCCGAGGCGATACCAGATGCCGTTTTCCGGAGTAAAATGCTCATTGCGGCTTTCAATATGGTATTTCACCGCCAACGGCTTTTCTGCACGCAGCTCGGCATTGAGATACTTTTCATCGGTGTAAACAATCAGTTGAAAAGTCTGTTCCGTATTATTTTTGAAACGGTAATCCAAGTAGTTGTAACTGATGCTTGTTCCCACGCCGAAGGGAACTTGCCGCCCGAAATCCGGAAACAAATCTACGCCATCGTGGTGGTGATGTTCCGTAATTTCAAAGGGAGTATGCAGCACGATCCAATGGATAAGATTGCTCAACTGACACAAACCGCCGCCGATGCCCCGATCCGGCTTTCCCCGTTTGATCATCAAACCTTCCTTATAACCTTTACGGAAAGAAGTTTTGCCCACCAGATGCCACAAGGAAAAAGTTTCTCCGGGCTGGATTAACACTCCCGAAATCTTCGGAGCTGCAAGAGAAAGGTTGACCGCTTTATTTTCCTGCAAAGTCATATCCACATCGCCAAGTTGCCGCCGGATTAGCGACTTATGTTTATAAATCACCACCGGAAGCTGTATTTCAAATTTAACTAGGGGACAGTACTCAAAAAACGATATGCCAGGCGAGGGGGCCGGCAGCAGTTTTTCGGGTTCCTTACGACAGAAACGCTCTCTGCTGAAAAGATCCCGCAAACGCCGCAACATACAGCATTTGAATACCGAAATCTCATAGCAAAGTGAAGAAATCTCACAAAATAATTTCCGGTGTTTATTCATTGTCTGCTTACTTCTGCCTTTCATAACATTTTTTTGCACAATTCCATTGATGAGTGCCGTAATTATGAGAGACTATTTCTTCAGCGACAATTTCAGGGTATCCCCACAGTGTCAACGGCGGCCAATAAAGAACAAGACAATCCCTTGTATAAAAAGAAGCGATCTTTTTATAATTACCATTCTCATCTATACTGTAAATTTCATCACAATAAAACCCAAAAGGATCATTATTGATGATGAATTCTTCTTTCAAGTCTCCATTCAAGTCAACTGATCGTACTGTTACTGTTATCTCTTTCAAGTTGTCCTTATTGTATAACATCAGTTCATAATCCTCAACCAGTAAGGCATACGGGAGATATTGTGCAGCAATCAACCGGTTCCCGCTGAAATTGAGTTGCACAAAACGCAAACAATACAGTGCACAATAACAAATCAGTACAACTTTTCCCCATTTTAATATTTTTTCAGTCATAAGTTACTATCCTGAGCAGTTATTTTTCTTAAATA
>JAZRSP010000204.1:0-13011 GCA_045651565.1 Victivallaceae bacterium
GTCTGCCATTAGTTACCGCTACTGTGACATCTCTGCCCATAACTTGCCGTTTCAAGTGAGCGTCGGCATTATCTTCGTAGCCATTATGGTTGTATTGACTGTAAGGCTTCTCCGGGGCGAGTTTTTCCAGCCATACTTCGAAGTCGTGATGCAAACCTGATTCGTCATCATTGATGAAGACGCTGGCGGTAATGTGCATAGCGTTACAGAGGAGCAAGCCTTCACGGATTCCTGATTCGGTGAGAGCTTCCTGCACCTGGGGCGTAATATTGATAAATTCTCGTCTTGATTTTACATTAAAATATAATTCTTTGCGATAACTTTTCATTTTTCTGTTCGTTTTCCATGGTTATTTTTTGCGTTGGAAACTTGGAATATCCAAGTCGATTCCATCATAATAAGTCCGATTGGTTTTTTCGAAAATACCGCGCTCATGGAATTGTAAATCCAAACTTGCTTGACCATCGATATTTTCATTCTTTTTTCGTTTCGGAGCAGAAATTTCTTCGGTGGTTTCCTTGAAAATTTCCAAGTTAAGTGCATTTTTATCAAACTTGATTGCGATAACTGCTAAAAGTATAGACTCTCCGAAAGTCTCATCAGTACTGAAATTAACTACCAAGTTTGCATTTTCGCCAACGAAAGAGTTGACTTTTTCAAGCAGATATTTGGTGTCGCAGGCAGTTAATGAGTTGCCGCCAAGAAGTGAAACGATAACCGCATCGGCTTCTTTGAGAGTATCTGTGCCGCCGAGAAGCGGAGAAAGCAGCATTCTTTCCAGAGCCTTGTTGAAGCGGTTGTCCAAAGAGTCCCGACTTGAAGCAGTACCGATACCGATAGAGGCAAAATGTTTCTTTTTGGCAACAATTTCCAAAAGGTCTGTGTGGTTTGCCGCCAAAAGATTACCGCTTGCAAAAACTAATGCCAGCGATAAAACTGATTTCGCAACTTCAAGATTTGAGAGTTTAAATGCCTCCTGGATTGTACAACTTGAGTCTAACTTGGAGAAAAGCAAGTCGTTCGGAATGGTAATGATCACATTGTTGGTATTGTGAATTTCTGATTTTAATAAATTTTCCGCAGCTCGACTTTTGGCAGGTCCTTCCATCATAAAGGGCAAGGTCAATACAAAAATCAAGGGAATTTGCAGTTTATTCATTTCACTCAAAATTACTGAAACACTTCCCCCAGCAGTACCTCTACCAAGTCCGCCGACAAAGAAAATCATATCGTAATCTTTGAAAAAAGCATTTAATCTTGCTCGTTCATGTCCGAAAACTCTACCGCCGATTGCTGCATCACCGCCGCAGCCGTTTCCTTTTTTCCAATCGAATCCGAGCAATAACTTATTTGCTTCGGGCAGCATAGATTCGCTTAAAGTTTTTTCATCAGTATCAATAGCAAGCAGAGAGAAGTTCTGTGCCTGTTTAAGATTCTGTAAAGTACCGACAATTTTGATACCGGCTCCGCCGATACCGACAATTCCAATTTTTTTCATGCTCATAATTTTATTGAATCCTTTACTCGCTTGTAGAAATAGATAATTTTATCTACCGCAGTGGTTAAGGGGTTATTCGCTTTGCTGGGAAGTTCGTTTCCGACACAACACATGTGGGCAAGGAGCAGAAGTCCGTAGGTTGTTCCGTAGGGAGGAGTCTGCAAATTACCGATAATTCCGGTCATATCGTTTGCTTTTCCGATAGAGGTGTTGAAGTTAAAAACTTCTCTGAAAACTTCCTGACTGCGTGATAATAATGCTCCGCCACCGATTAAAATTCCTCCGGTATTGATATCCAAGTGGCAGTTTTTCTTGTAAATTTCATTTTTAATAATTGTGAAAAGTTCCTGCAAACGGTCATTCACGATATTTTCGACAGTATGAAGCGGAAACTTTTGAGTTGAATGGTTGTATTCGCAAGTAAGGAAGTCCTCCTTGTTGGTCAAAAGTTGTTCTAATTTGCCGCTTTCAACTAACTTGCGAACTACGGAAGCCGGAATTTTGAGACCGATAGAGAGGTCGTTGATTACATGCTCAAACCCTACCGGCAGTACTCCCTCTGTCATAATTCCGTAGTTATTAACTGCCAAATATTCAGTAGTACCTGCACCGAAGTCCACGAGAAGAGTACCGTTTTTTCGTTCATTTTCGGAGAGGACGCCATACATAGCGGCAAGACCGCTGAAAATTTTATCAATTCTATTTTCATCCAAGCCCAAATCGTCAATTAATAGACTAATATCTTTATATTCTGATGCTCCGATACAGTGAATTAAAGCATGTAAATCGAGTTTATTTGCAGCTTGTCCGATTGGGTTGATAACTTTTTTTGAGTTGTTGATACAGGCGTATGAAATGCAAGTGCCGAAGTTGGTTTTGCCGACGGGGATATTGCATCTTTCAGCATTTTCGCATGCTTCATCGTAATCATCTTCGGTAATTCTGCCATCGCCGTTTTTGATAGTAACAGAACCGATACTGTCGATGAAACTTACGGTGCTTCCGCTGATATTAATAGTGGCACTGTATATATCCGCAAATGAAATTTGAGCCATATTTTCTGCTTGATTGAGGGCATCTGAAATTTTTTCTTGCAGCAGTTCCAAGTTTTGAATATCGCCTTTAACTACTGCACCTTCGGTCAAAGTTTCGCCGAAGCCGATAATTTCTAATTCGCCATTGGAGCGGGAGATACCGATCAAAGTTCGACACTTGTGAGTCCCGATATCAATTGCGCCTACATAATTTTCTTTGACTTTAGCCATAATTATTTGTGCTTTCTATTATTTAGAACTTCAAAATTACTGCCATAACTTCTAAATTATCTTCTCCGATATTCGCCAGCGAGTGACCTGCATCGGAAGTGAGAGAACTGTCGCCTTTTTTGAGAATATGAGTTTCTTTGCCGTCAAAAAATTCCGCAGTACCATTGATGATGTAAAAAATTTCTTCTTCGCCGAAGTGTTCATGGAAACCGATAGAAACTCCCGGTTCGAGAGTTAATTTAGCAACCAATCTCGGAGCAGATTTTAATTCACTCTGATAATCAAAAAGGTGTTCGATTTTGACATTACCGTTTCCGCCTCTCATTTTTTCACGGATTTCTGACTTGTAAGTTTCGTTGCGTTTAATCATTTTTTGCTCCTTTGTCATTTATATTAATATTAAAAAATTTATCAAAATTTTCAGCCAAATTGCTGATTGCGTCGATGTATGCTTTTATTTCACGACGAGAACCGCAAATACTTACCGCGCCGGC
Source organism: Victivallaceae bacterium (assembly GCA_045651565.1). Lineage (GTDB taxonomy): Bacteria > Verrucomicrobiota > Lentisphaeria > Victivallales > Victivallaceae > RGIG5270. The sequence continues at coordinate 3,258 of JAZRSP010000204.1, forward strand.
ACGACCTCCATCGGCGGTGGGAACATTCATATTGCCCAAGGCGATAAAACCGTTTTTCTGCAAGTCCGAAAGCGGAGAAATAAACATTTCCGCATTTTTCATCATCGACAAGCCCATATTACCCAGATAATCAGAAACGGATTCTTTGAAAAAATCCCGTGCCAAATAGTAGAAAATCGGGTGAACAAGCGAGTACAAATCCAACATTTCATAACTGTCACTGCTGCCGTGACGGGTGGCAAAAAGTCTTTTATTGAACTCTCGCTGGTATTGCAAAAATCCTTCAAGTTCATTTTTTGAGTTAAAGTATTTAGCCGGACGGATAAGAAGCAAACTCAATTCACGCTCATCGGCAAATTGAACTCCTTCTGCAATATCGACCGGGAAAAGCACTTTGGCTTTTTTGAACATTTCATGCTTGGCAACTCCCCAGATAATCATGCTTGCCGCGGTGGCAGGGCCATTCATCTCCTTTGAGTAGTTTTGGTTAAGGTAGTTTCTGAACTGCAAAAATTTAGAGAAGTCTACAAACATTCTTGCCCGGAAAATTTTGCCGCCGCTGTAATAGATTTCAGGTGAACTGTCATGGTTTGACAAATTGGGATAAATTAATTCTTCGGTGCTGCCCCAATTTTTTTTCAGTTCTTCCAGCAGTTCCTGCATCGGCATCCCGTCAACCGGGACATGGTGATATTGAACCCAGAGGTCAGAATTTTTCAAGTCCGGGGTAAATCGGACAATCATATTTAATAATCCCCAGCCGGGATGACGGTAACGCTTGACATTTGGAGTTGCGAATTTGCGTCGCATGTATTTAGGGGAATTGCGGTCGGGAGTAAGTTCGAAAGTAATAAAAGTCGCAGTAAGCACACGGTCAATTAATTGACGTAAATCGAGTTTGGCATTAAAACTCAAAGCCCGACGGCGAAGATACCAGCGATGAAAGTGTGCAGTCATCCTGCGTGCAATATTAGTGACTTTTTTGTTTTTCAGTTTGTTGTAGTAGTCGATAAAATGTGTAAAAAATGCCTTCATGTCCTTGTCTTGCAAGTTATCGAAATTACCGCGCACTGTGTCGAAATAGGGGGTGAGTTTGATTAAATCGCCGTCTTCATTGAAAGTTGTTTCAATAATGTCGGTGAAATTTAATTTTTTGCGTTTCAAATAGAAAAAACTTGGTTCAATTGCCCAATGCAAACCGCTTTTTTTCTGCAAAAATCCACTAATGCGGCTGATAAAAAGGGTTTTGGCATCGCTTAAATTGGTGGGAATATTATTCTCATCGTGGTAGTATTTCAAGTTAAAAGAGCCGAGAATAAATTTAGATTCCTCTTTTTGGAGAAAAATTCCGGTTGCTTTTCGCCAACCATTGTCAGAACCTTTTAACCCCATTTTTTTGAGAAGTTGAATAAATTTGAGAAATATAAACAAAATCAGCGAACCGAATGACCATTTTTCAACCAAATTGCGCAGACGAAGCGGAGTTTTAGTCGGCAATTGAGAATTTACTTCGGTCTGATTGTCGGTTGTATCAATGAAGCTTTCGACTTTTTTGTCATGGTGTTCTGCCAGAAAACTATGGATCAAGTTTGCACACTTTTTTGTTGCCTCTTCTTGGGTCAAGTGTCCGCAGTTATTAATAGTTTTCAGTTCAGAATTTTTGATTGCCTTATGTAATTTTTTGATAGAATCGTTATCTGAAATGGTATCGTTTTTGCCACGAATAATCAGGGTAGGGCAGGTGATATTTTCGGCAATTTTCAGTAATTTTTTGCCATTAAATTCAGAAATTGCTTTGGCGTGATTGATAAGATTTTTTTTGCTGTCCGGTTGTTGCAGAAAAGAACTGTAATTTTTCACATAGTCAGAATTTACCATTTTTTCGTCATAGAAATATTCTTTGAGCAGAATATAGGCACAAACATCAGCACTTGCGAAACGGACAAGCGGATTATTGTCATCGTAGGAGGCAAGTTGGCTGATAAATGGTGATTTTTCAGAAAAATTCGGCAGGAAATTTAAGAAAATCAACTTTTCAATCTTACAAATTTTTCTTATTTTTTGAAGTGAGGTAAGCAGGAAACTTCCACCGCTTGAATGGGCAATGATTGACAAATTTTTTACTTGGAGTGATTTTAAAAATTGCGGAAAAATGTTGCAAAAATTTTCGACAATATTTTTTGAATCACTTTCAAAAAGATTTAAATCTATTTGAATAATACGATATTCATTATCAAATAGTGTAATGAGTTGTTCAAAAGAGTAAGGAGTTGAAGTTAAGCCATTAAGCAATAACAGAACTCGGGAGCCTTTTTTGCTGTCATAATAGGCAAGTTTACTCCCGGATTCTGCATTTTTTGCTTGATTGTCAATGAAAATTGAATATTGACTCACACTTCAAACTCCTGCAATTCAAAATAGAAATCCTATTTCAAATTGATAACGCTCTTGTCATAGCCTTCGGGAGATTTGAAACCCAAAAGTTCAATACAAGTAGCTCCGAGAGAACTGATACCCAAATTATCATTGAGTGTCAATTCATAATCATTCTGATAGTCTGCATCATAGATAATGCAGGGAACTTTGTTGAGAGAGTGGCTGGTTTTGCGAGCTGCGGCACCATCGCCATCGACAACCAAGTTACCTTTTTTGTCATGTTCGAGCATATCGTCAGCATTGCCGTGGTCTGCGCTGATAACGAGAATGCCGCCTGCTTTTTCGACAGCTTCACGAATGCGTTTTACGCAAATATCAACTGCTCCCATTGCAACCAAAACAGCCTGATAGTCGCCGGTATGACCGACCATGTCGCCATTAGCGAGGTTCAAGCGGATCATATCATATTTGCCGCTTTCTACAGCTTTGACAACTTCGTCAGTAATTTCTGCGGCTTTCATCCAGGGGCGTTGTTCAAAAGGTACGATGTCGGATTTAATTTCGACATAGTCTTCAAGCTCTTCATTGAATTTGCCTGATTTGTTACCATTGAAAAAGTAAGTAACGTGTCCGAATTTCTGGGTTTCGCTGATAGCAAGCTGCTTCATTCCTGCGCCGCAGAGATATTCACCGACAGTGCGGTCGATTTCTGGCGGATTAACGAGGAAAAGTTTCGGCTGGTGCAAGTCGCCGTCGTATTCCATCATGCCTGCATACATCACATTGGGGCGAACTCCGCGATCAAAGTAGGGCAAATCATTATTTTCAAATGCAGCGGTGATTTCCAAAGCACGGTCGCCGCGGAAGTTGAAATAGATTACAGAGTCATTGTCATTCATTTTGCCGATCGGATTTACGCCGTCAGCAGAGATAACGAAAGCGGGGAGATCCTGGTCGATTGCGCCGGTGCGTTCACGCAAAGTTTTAACTGCTTCTTCGGCACTTGCAAACATTTCGCCATTGCCGTGAACGTGAATTTCCCAACCTTGACGAACCATATCCCAGTTTGCGCCGTATCTGTCCATGGTAATAACCATACGACCGCCGCCGGAAGCGATTTTAGCATCGAAAGAAGCATCATTCAATTCAGCGAGGAATGCCTCGAAAGGTACAATGTATTCCAAAGCAGAAGTTTCCGGTACATCACGACCGTCCAAAAGTGCATGAATACGAACAGTTTTAACACCTGCATTTTTTGCTTCTGCAACCATCGCCTTTAAGTGGTTGATATTACTGTGGACATTACCGTCAGAGAAAAGTCCCAAAAAGTGCATAGTTGAGTTGTTGTCAATAGCATTTTTTACCAACTTTTTCCAAGTTTCACCCTCAAAAAGTTTCTTTGAAGTTACTGCATCGTCAACCAATTTTGCGCCTTGAGAGAAAACTCGACCGCAACCGATAGCATTGTGACCAACTTCACTGTTACCCATGTCAGCATCAGATGGCATACCGACGGCAGTACCGTGAGCTTTGAGCTGAGTAAAGGGGCAAGTTTTCATCAAGTTGTCAAGTTCGGGGGTGTAAGCATTGAGAACTGCGTCGCCGTCAGCGTATTTGCCGAAACCGACACCGTCTAAAATTGCCAAAACAACGGGACCTTTGCGTTTAGTAAAGGCGGGATTTTTTTCTAAATTTAACATATTTTTTTCCTTTATATTATATATTGTGATTTATAATACTCAAAATATTAAGCTCTATGGCCATCAACTTTGGTAGCGATAACGCCCTTTTTAGAAGTTTTGCAGAAGTTGATAAACTCCATAACTTCTTCGGTTTTCGGGAGTTCTTCCTCGATTTTTTTCAAAGCATTTGAGGGAGCAAGTTCGCTGCGATAGTAGATTTTGAAAATTTCTTTGATATTTTTAATTTGCGCTTCGGTGAAACCGTTGCGTTTCAAACCTACGAGGTTGAGCATTTTTACACCGCCATTGCGGCCCTCTGCCATCATAAAGGGCGGGACATCTTTGGAGAATGCTGAACCGCCGGAGATTATTGCAAATTTACCGACACGGCAGAACTGGTGAATTGCTGACAAACCGGAAATAATCGCATTGTCCTGTACTTCGCCGTATCCGCCCAAAACTGCGCCGTTAACGAAAATTACATTGTTGCCGATGATACCGTTGTGAGCGACATGTGAGCAAGCCATAAACATACAGTGATTACCGATTTTGGTAATGTTGCCATTGCCGGTTGCGGAGTGAATTGTGACGCTTTCACGGAAAATATTGTCATTTCCGATTTCGACATAACTGATGTCGTCAGCTTTTACTCCGTGGTCTTGTGCTACTTGACCGATTGCAGAGAAGGGGTGGAAAACATTGTTTTCGCCGATGGTGGTGTATCCGTCAATATTCACATGAGAGATAAGTTTGCACCCTTTGCCGATTTTGACATTGGGGCCGACATAACACAACGGGCCGATTTCTACGCCGTCAGCAATGACAGCAGTTTCTGCGATTACACTTGTTGGATGAATCATTTTTGTACCTCACTATCAGTTAAAATTTCGTTATTAAAATCTTTATAATCTATTACATTGTTATTTAAAGTAAATATATAAATTCTCAAATTCGGGAATTGCTCAACTAATTTTTTCGCCGTTTCCTCTCCGCCGATAAAGACGGTTGTTGAAAAAATATCTGCATTACCGGCAGATTTATCAACGACAGTCACGCTTAAAACATTTTCGACCGGGCGTCCGGTTTTGACATTCATGATGTGGGCGAACTTTTTGCCGCCGATTGTGACGAAACGCTCATAATTTCCGCTGGTTGCGACAGATTCATTGACGAGAGTGATAGTTTTAATAGTTTCATTTAAGTTGATCGGGTGTTTGATACCTATTACAAAACTGTTGAAACTTTCATTTTTGCCGTAGCAACTGATATTGCCGCCCAAGTTGATCAAAACTCTATCCAAATCAAATGAATTTACCGCTTTCAGAGCATAGTCAACCGCAATTCCTTTGGCAATTCCGCCCAAGTCAAAGGCAAAACCTTTCTGCGGGAAAAATACGGTTTTCTCTGTGTCGTTGAAAATAACCTTGTTAAGTCCGACAAATTTCAATGCTTCCTGAATTTCTGCATCACTCGGAATTTTGTTTTGCTTGCGATAGAAGCCCCACAATTTCATCAGAGGTTCTGCTGTAATGTCAAAGTTTCCATCGCTGACTTCATACGCCCAGCGGGCTTTCTGCAAAATTTCCCACAACTCATCGCTGCACTTAAACGGCTTGACATGGGCTTGATTATTAAGTTTGTAGAGTTCACTGTTGTGGTCGAAAAGATTGCAAAGTTTTTCAATTCTTTTAAGTTCAGCCAATGCCGCATCACGAGCTTTCTCTCTTTTGGTCATATCGGCATCAAAAAACTCACAATCAAAAATCGTTCCCATAATGAAAAACTGTTGATAAAGTGATTTCTCGTCATTTCTAGTTATCAACTTTGATTGACTGTTGTCATCTGCCTTATTCAGAGATTGGACATAACCGATGAGAGTTCCGATAATTGCAATAATCAAAAGGATTACAAAACTCTGTTTTTTACTCAAAACAGTCGGAACTCCTTCGGGAGTACACTCTGAACAATTTCCATTGCAAGTCTGACAATTTTGTCTTTTTTCTTCCATATTGCTCCTGAAATTAAATTTTAGTCAGAGAAACAGTTACATTTGCGCCGTTGATATCCAGCACTTCGCCGTCATTAATTGAATCGACAAATTCGATTGTTTCGGTCAAAGTTTCTGTCTGAATGTAACTTGCAAATTTTTCCAAGTAAGCTTTATCCAACTCATCAGCAGTTGTGACTTTAATAGAGATTCGGTCAGAAACTTCCAATTGAGATTCCTTGCGGAGGTTCTGGAGTTTGCTTACGAATTCACGGGCGAAACCTTCTGCGAGGAGTTCATCATTCAAAGTGGTATCGAGTGCAATAGTAATACCGTTTTCGGTTGCAACTGTCATGCCGGGTTTCTGTTCACGCTGGATGATCAAATCTTCTTCGGTAATCACGCATGAAGAACCATCGGCGAAAGTAAGTTCAACACCTTTGCCGGAGAGAACATCAGCAATATTTGCATCATTGAAATTAACAATTATTGCTGCGCCTTCTTTCATATTTTTGCCGAGTTTTTTGCCCAAAGTTTTGAAGTTTGCTTTGGCTGAACGGCTGACCAAGTCAGTTTCGTTTTCGCAGAATTCAACATTTTTCACATTGAGTTCTTCGGCGACAATCCAAGCGGTATCACGGAGCATTTCGGTAGCTTCTGAATTGGGAGCAACCAGAATTGCACGAGATAATGGCTGACGGACTTTAAGGTTATTTTGAGTACGGAGGAAGCGTCCGAGTGAAACCGCCTGCATGGTAAGTTCCATTTGTTTTTCCAAATATACATCACGGCAGTCATCGGGGGTCGGATAGTCGCACAAGTGTACACTCTCCGGCATCGAATCGGTTTTCAAATTCTGATAGATACTTTCGGTAACAAACGGGATAAAAGGAGCAGCTGTTTTAGCGAAAGTTACCAAGCAGTAGTACAATGTTTCGTATGCTTCAAATTTATCGTTATCGTTCTGACTTTTCCAGAAACGGCGACGGCTTCTGCGGATATACCAATTGGTCAAGTCATCAATAAACTTGGCGAAGCGGTTTGCTGCTTTCTGCAAATTGTAGCGGTCGAGTTCGGTTCTGATTTCTTCCACCATTTGAGAGAGAGAACTCAAAATCCATTTGTCAAGTACATTATTGACCTGTGTCGGCATTTTGTCGCCTTTGGGAGTAAAGTTATCCACATTGGCGTAGGTTACAAAGAAGCTGTAAGCATTCCACAAAGGAATCATAATTCCACGCAAAACTTCTTTAACTCCTGCTTCAGAAAATTTTAAGTCTTCCGCACGGACGACCTGTGAACTCAACATGAATAAGCGGAGGGCATCTGCACCGTAAGTATTTACCACATACATCGGGTCGGGGTAGTTTTTCTTGCGTTTAGACATCTTCTGACCGTCTTCGGCAAGCACCAAACCATTAACAACCACATTCTGGTACGGCGGTTTGTCAAAAAGTGCCGCTGCCAAAACAACCAAAGTATAGAACCAGCCACGAGTTTGATCCAAACCTTCCGCAATGAAGTTTGCCGGGAAGTTTCTTTCAAAGTGTTCTTTGTTCTCAAAAGGATAGTGCTGTTGAGCATAAGGCATAGATCCTGATTCAAACCAGCAGTCAAGAACTTCCGGGATGCGTTTCAAGGGAGATTTGCCGGTAGGTGAGGGGATAGTAAGTTTGTCGACATAGTGTTTATGCAAGTCGGTAATTTTTTCACCGGTCAAGCGGCTTAATTCTTCGACACTGCCTACGCAGATGACTTCGCCTTCTTCGTTACGCCAAATCGGCAACGGAGTTCCCCAGTAACGGTTACGGCTAATTGCCCAGTCGCGAGCATTTTCCAACCATTTACCGAAGCGGCCTTCTTTGATATGGTCAGGCATCCAGTTGATTTGTTTATTTGCGTTGATCATTTTGGCTTTTACCTTGTCGATATCAACGAACCAAGTTGAAACTGCACGGTAAATCAAAGGCACATCATCACGCCAGCAGTGCGGATAATTGTGTTTAATAGTTGCGCGGTGAACGAGTTTTCCCTCGTTTTTAAGACGCTGGATAATGTCTTTGTCAACTTCTTTAACATAACGGCCCTGATAGTCCGGAACTTCGGAGGTAAAGCAACACTGGTCATCAATCGGACAAACTTCGGTAATACCATATTTTTTGCAGGCAGCGGCGTCATCTTCGCCGAAACCGGGAGCGGTGTGCACGATACCGGTACCGTCTTCGGTACTTACGAAGTCTGCTTCGATGATACGGAAAGCACCGTTTGCGCGGTTGTCTTGGAAGTAGTCAAACAAAGGTTCATACTCACGACCTACGAGGTCTTTTCCTTTGCCTTCCCAAACGATTGCGGGGAGTTCATTGTAGTAAGCCTTTGCACGAGCCTTTGCCATGATATAGTGTTCGCCGTTTTCTTCGGCAAGTTCTACATAATCAATATCAGGTCCGACGGTCAATGCCAAGTTAGAGGGCAGAGTCCAGGGAGTAGTTGTCCAAGCGAGGAAATAGGTGTTTTCGCAGCCCAAAGCCTTGAAGCGGATAGTGATAGCCGGGTCGGTTACTTCCATATAACCCTGATTTGCTTCGAAGTTAGAGAGCGGAGTAGCACAACGGGGGCAGTAGGGGAGAATTTTGTATCCCTCATAAATCAATCCCTTATCCCACAATGATTTGAAAACCCACCAGATTGACTCCATGTAGTTAATATCCATAGTTCTGTAACCATTGCGGAAATCCACCCAACGGCCCATGCGGTTTACGACTTTTTCCCATTCATTGGTGTAACGAAGCACGATAGAGCGGCATGCTTCATTGAAGTTATCGATACCGTAATTTTCAATATCTTTCTTGCTTTTGAGTGCAAGTTCTTTCTCCATTTCGTTCTCAACCGGCAATCCGTGGCAGTCCCAACCGAAAGTACGGTGTACATATTTCCCGGTCATGGTCTGATAACGAGGTACTACGTCCTTGATAGTGCCTGCAAGCAAGTGTCCGTAGTGGGGCAAGCCTGTTGCAAACGGAGGGCCGTCATAGAAAACATATTCAGGTGAACCTTTGCGGTTGTCGAGTGATTTTTGGAAAATCCCGTTGCTTAACCAGAAGTTGAGAATTTCTTCTTCTTGTTTAGCGAAATTTACATTGTTGTTGACATCTTTAAACATTTTTTTCGTCCCTATTTTATATATAAACTTGTTAATTTTTATTATCAGTTGAATAATACTACAAAATATGTCATCTACAATATAGCACTTTTTATGAAAAATTCGAATATTTTTTCAAAAAAATATTGAAAAAATTGCAAAATAATGTATTATATTAATAAAAATACAAAAAAACAGAAGAAAAAGAGATTATGACAAGAAAAATTACAATCGTTTTAGATAGACTTAGAAGTGCTCACAATGTGGGAAATATTTTCAGAATTGCCGAGGCTCTGAATGCCGAAATTATCGGATGTGGATATACACCGCTGCCACCGCATGATAAACTAAAAAAAACCGCAATGGGTTGTTGTGATTTGGTTAAGTTCCGTCATGCAGTTACGGCTGTGGAGGCAATCAAAATGCTTCGGGAAGAAGGATGCAAACAGATTTTGGCAGTCGAAAGCGGTTTTGAAGAAACAGAGGCGTGGGCGAGAGATTATGAATTTCCGTTGGCTTTGGTTTTCGGCAACGAGGCTCTGGGGATAGATGTCGAGGCAATTAAAGCAT
>JAZRSP010000205.1:0-2340 GCA_045651565.1 Victivallaceae bacterium
CCGCGTCCGACAAATGAAAACGGAGCAATGATTACACCATTGATATTGCCCGCAGCACCCAGAATTCCGATCTGCACACCATTGACATCATCTGTAAATCCAACACAAGCAAGAGCGGCCCCATTGACTTGATCCACCCCCAGATACAGCGGTGCAAACGCCACTCCATTTATCTTTGCGTTCCAATCATGCCAAAGCGGTAAACCGATTAAAACACAAGTTTCAGGATCAGATCCGGGAATGTTATCGGTAAGACCATTGAAGCGCCAGCCGAGCGAGACGATTTCGTTACGCACAAAAAACGGTCCGGTTTTGCTGCTGGCACATCCGCAGATGGAGAGAATACCGGTAATAAGCAGCAAAATGATTGATAACAGTTTGACAATATTATGCATCTCATGCTCCCTTTATTGTGTGAATCCACCGATGTATTTAACATATAGCTGGTTATTGTCTGTTGCAAAAGAATAACCTATACCGTTGCTTATGTCCTTTATAAACACGGCTTCTCCCTTTTGAAATAATATTGTAGAGAAGACAAAATCTGCCGGATCGTATTGAATCTCAAAAACAATGTCATGGGACGGATGTGGCACTCTGAAGCCATCTTTATTTTTGATAAATGTTACATCGCGTGTTGTAATTTCTGATTTCGGAAATATTTTTTTCATTGCATTGAGTATGCGAATCTCATTGTTTTCCGCAAGATGCATATATCCGGTGTCAGCATAATAATAAATAAAAATAGATATTTTTCTCTTGTCAGCCTTTTCCGGAATAGCTTCGTACATGTGGCATAAAGTAAATAAAAGAGCTAATTCTCTGTGATTTTTGTTAAAAAACTCAATATCTTCAGGAGGAAGTAAACGCAGGTGCGGTAATTCGAGTTTAACAAGACCTTCGCAGTCCCTTCTGTATGGATATTTATCTTGTAATGCAGGAAAGTTTGCTGAATTTACACTTACCCTATTTTCATTGAACCCGTTTTCTTGTACCGCTGTGTCAATAAAAGATTTTTTATACCAGAAACCACCCACCGCAGCAAGCCCCAGCAAAATAATTGTAACTGAAATTTTAATAAGATGGCATTTCATACAGCACTATATTGTTTTTTATCAATGTTACAGGCACACACAAAAAACGGTAAATCACTTTACTCAATCTTTTTTACCGATATTATTTTCCAATTGGACATCAAACGAAGTTTGCAATTTCCGCGATGATTGTCCGGTTTATCTTCAAGAAGTACAAATACGGGATCGGTAACCTTTTTTCCTTTCCCGTAGTAAATATAATCAGAAAAGTCTTCTAGTTCCTTTGTGTCCGGACTAAAGTGATGCGACTTCAACTCTCTGAAAGGCCCGACAATTTCCATACTATCAGGAAAAGATCCGTTATTGTCTTGGGTGTAATATGTCAGGGCGATGAGAGCTGTATGCAGATTTCCGGCACAATGAAAGCGACGCTCAAATTCTAACCTATCAGGCCCCGGCTTACGCGGAATCAAATTCATGATTAGAATCGTTAAGAACGGAAAAAGTAAAAATCCGATTGAACAGCACCAACGCCTGACTAAAGATTTTTTTCGCCACAAAAAGAAAATCAAAAACATCCAGATGAATGACAGGGCAAAAGAAATAAAGAGACTGCCATACGGAATATAATTCCACATCCAAGAGTCCTGAAAATCATAAAGCAGTTTTTTATTTTCGCAAAATCTCAAACAATACTCTATAGGATAAACAATGACTGATATAAAAATTGCAAATGCAAAGAACCAGAACGGTAGAAAATGAACGATTAAGGCAAGACACTTATTGTTTTTCATTCGCATTCCTTGTTTGTAACTGTTTAAATTGCAAATATAATACATTAGATATTTCTTTTCCTGCGGCGCATCCAATATACGACCAGCACCAAAACGAGTAAAGGCAACACCATCATGCCGATTTGCTGAATAAGCGCGTAATCAAACGCCGGTTGTCCGGCTGGGGCGGCAGGTTTTCTTAATTGCGGCAGGTCGCTGTTGCGTTTTGCACCTTTGCCGATCAAATAGCTGACAAGTTCGGTATGCCCTCCGGCTTCAGCCATATCCAACGGGGTTCTGCCGCTGTTGTCACGGATATTGATGTTGGCACCTTTGCTGAACATTAACTCAAAAATGTCAGTCGGCGTGTTCCATTTTGCCATATAATGCAAAGAAGATACTCCGGCGTGGTTTTGCCGGTTGACATTGATTTGCGGGTGGTCAATGAAAAGTTTCCAAATGCTGTAAGGGGCTCTTACTTGCGGCAGATAGATCAAACAGAAATCATCTTCGTTGTCGCCCATATTCGGGTC
>JAZRSP010000206.1:0-5673 GCA_045651565.1 Victivallaceae bacterium
GATGTGGAATACATCGAAGTTGACCGGGAAGATATTCAACAGGCAGTTGAACTGGCTTCAGAGGCTCTGGGAGTAAATCTGGATGAGTTATCAATTCCCGCCCGTAATCTGCTGGAACAGCTCACCAATCTGGGGATGAAAAAGTTTACCCGCCGTGAAGTGATGGAGAGGACCGGCTGGACGAAAACAAGGCTCCACATCCACTTGCAGGAGTTGATGGATATGGAACTGGTGATACTGGAGTCCGGCAAAAAGAATACGGTACAAACCTACAAACTGCTTTACGACGGAGACTTGAGCTGCCGCAAGTTTTTTCTGGGACTCAAGACAGCAGAGACAGTAGATACAGCAGACAATCAGTAAAGTGTTCAACGTGTGTTCACATACTGTTTAACCACTATTCACAAAGGAGAAAATGACTATGAAATGTCTCAACACCCGTGCCAAACTCATCATCCAGCAGCTTTACGAATCAATGTTCCATGAGCCGTATATGCTGACTGAAGGGAGCCATGCCAAACTCAACAACAATCCGGCTTTCATGCCCGTTGTCATCGAAAAAGTCGGAAGACTTCCGGGCTACGGAGAAGTCATCAGCATCGCCCATTACGGAGAGCAAAGCGGTGACTTGATGGCTGACCCGGAAATGAAATTCACCATCATCGGAGGTGACTATTATCCCATCAGTTTCCGCAACGATTATCTGGGTAAACACAGTTCCGTCTTTGAAGATGACGGCATAAATCTGCCCCTGCAGCACGACTTAACCACCTTCGCCAATCAATGGATGCGAAACATCGCAGAACAACAGAATTTGGCGTAAGACTACAATATTGATACTTTTCCCCAATCACCGCTTGTTTTAACAAATAAGCGGTGATATTGTATAGAAAGAAAAACAACTGGAGTCAATATGAAAATAAAAGAGAATCAAAAATTGTTGAAGCAAAAATTCTACAGTCGTATTATTGTTGCTTTTGCTGCAATGATAATCTGTGTTTTTTCTTTAATGCTGGATGATGGAGTTCTTAAAACAGTAATTCTTGGCATTTCGGGCTCTGCTTTAGCTTGGAGCATTGTTGAAATTATTGATTTTTTTATAAATACTTTTGATGCATATAAAGACCAACGAATAAAATTATTGCGAATTATTTTTTGTCACTTCGCAGAATTGAAAAAGTTTGTACGCATAAATAAAGCAGAAGAGCTGGATTTGGAGAAGGTGAATGCAGTTATTGAAAAACTTATGCGTGATGTATTTTCTTTTCCATTTGAGGGGAAAGTATATTCTATTTCCTCAGAATTTCAGCAAATTGCAAATTATGTAAGACGGATGTATTGGAAAACATTAGGAGTAGCTCATTTCGGCAATGATGATTATAAGAAACAACTTTATAATTCTTTAGTCAAGCAAAGTAGTGAATATTCCGAAATAATATACAAACGGTTTATGAGAGATTTTGCCAATTTATCTTCAAACTATGAAGAATTAGCCGAAATTGAAATAGATTTCACATTTTTTTCTGAACCTGATATTGTAAGAGATAGTTTAGAGGGGAATTTGCATCAATCAGTTCAATTAAGTGGTAAAGAATCTGGACTTGTAAAAAGCAAAACATTCAAGCCTGATATCGATTTTGAGCCTATCTGTATGAGAAAAGTATCTATATTGGAGTTATTTCCATTGTTATTCAAATCAATGAAAGATTGAAAAATGAAAAGTTTAAAAAAGGATTTGAAATATTACATAGACCGTTTTCAGCATTTGCGGCAAGCTCCGACTAAATACGGACCGGCTCCGCATAAGGCTGTTTTATTGCTCAGTATTATTCGGGGAATAGAGCTGGGTTTCATAACGGAAAACAAAATCATTGCAAGCCCGATAATGCTTTCTCTTTTCAAGACGACATGGGGCGCATTGGTAACAACCGCCAATACAGCAGCATTTACCTTGCCATTCTTTCACTTACGCAGCAGTAAATTCTGGCATTTCAAAGCTAAAGATGGTTTTGAAGAGTGGTTGAATCAGAGCAAAGCAATCAACTCTCTGGCTCAGTTGCAAACAGCGATTCAATATGCGTATCTTGACGGAGAATTGTTTCTGCTGCTCAACAGTTCCCATAGCCGGAATATCTTGAAGCAAATCCTGCTTGAAGCAAATTTTCCTTCCGGAGATTGGAAATCGCTCACAAAGAAAACATACTTTGACAAAGTATCTGCGGAAATTACCGGAAAAAGTTCAAAAAGTTACGTCGCAAACATGACCAGTTTGGAAAGTTCCCTTGACAAAGAGTGTTTGGAAGAGGAAATGTTTATCCGCAGTGCCGCATTCAAACGGGAAATCAGCAAAGCGTATAATTACAGCTGCTGCATCTCCCGTCTGCGTGTCGATGTTACGACTGACTGCGACTTGATGGATGCGTGCCATATTGAGCCATTTGCAACCTCTCACGACGATACAATCACCAATGGCATCTATCTCTGTCCGACTTTACACCGGGCATTTGACCGTCACTTAATCAGCATCGACGAAGACTATCGGCTTATTATCTCCAAAGCCTTCATCGAGCGTTCTGACAGTCCATACTCCATCAAGCAATTTGAAGGCAAAGTCATCCTGCTGCCAGCTAATCGCAATCATTACCCATCCCAAGAGAAACTCCAAAAACACCGGGAAAGATTAATTGTATAAAATTAATGTTATCAAAAATTAATATATTGCTTTTTTAAAATCTTGTTCTTTTGTTTCATCAATTAACAAGTCTAATATGTCAACATTGGGAAAAGCCTCTGATACTTTACTTTTTACAATAATTCCCAAGGAGCGTAATCTTTTGAGTTTTTTATGATTGCTAATTCGTGATTTGAGAACATCATTTTCTTTGATGCATTTTACAAATGATGTTGCGAATCGGTCATTAAAAAGTTTGAACAAATCTGGAATAACTATTGCTGCTTGATTCGCATAAAAATCAGTTCTACTAAATTGATAGCTTGTTCCAATTGTTCCTACATAAGTTTGCGTTATTGCAGACACATAGCTATCTATTAGTTCTTCAGGAATAACGGACGCATATGGTTTTAATGCCATAACACATTGATTTTCTATATCCCAATCATCTAAATTTTGATTTAAGCGTTTGACGATAGGTTCTATTTTATATTTTCTGGCAGCTGGACTTAAAAAAGATACTCCGTTAACCAAAATTATAAACTGAAATGCTTTTTCCGTTATTACAGAATCTCCCTTTACGTATATACCATCAATTCTTCGAATAACTTCTATTTTTTTATCTTTTTCTATTGATTTCCATAAAATAGGTGCAACCAATTCTATATTGGATATCTGTATGCTTGATGATTGTTTTTTTGTGTAAATACTAAAAAGTCTATGTATTAATTCATTTTTATATATTTCTGGGAGATTTCCTATTCCATTTTCGATTGCAATATTATTTCTATCAAAGTCCTCTGAATCCATATTTTTTATATAATCATCAATATCAACAATTTGAACAGGATATTCCTTATTAAGGACATATTTTACACAATCTTCAATAAAAGAACAAACTTTGATTTTCGTCGGATTACTACTTTTAGGATGACCAGAAAAAAAATGTCTTATTTCTTTGGAATGTTTGAGTAGTTTATGAGCTTCCCAATCAATAACTCCAATTTTATATGCTCCATCTATTAATTGGTCATCATTTACGAAGTTTTGAAAATCCTCATATGTTTTTACAGAAAGTTTCATTTCTTTATTAAATAAAGTTAAGCTACGAAACATTATTTTATTTCTTAAGTCATCAATAACTGCGTTCCAAAACAATCCTATAGAACTTCGATATCCATCTACTGAAAGAACTTTTATTGCCTCAATAATGTATGGATTATCTTTCATATCCTCACGTACATTACTTAAAGATTCTTTTAATATTTCTATCGTATAATTATCTGATTTTTTCTGAATTTCACTATTCATTATTTTCCCTCAAATAGAAACTTTATAAAATTATTGTAACAATACAGCCGATTGCGTTTGTTGCCGGTGGTTTCTTCGATGATGTTGAATTCCAACAGATAATTCAGCATCTTGCCGATGGTGGCATTGGTGAGACCGGTCAACTCTTTCAGTTTGGCGATGTCGGCTATCGGGTGACGGAGCATTGCCTGATGCACTGCCAAGGCTGATGTCGCAGCTCTGCCAAGTGTAGCAATCTTTGCTCTGTCACTTTCGATTTGCTTATGCAGATTCAAAATGATTTCATTGCTCTCTTTTGCCGTTTCAATGACGGCTTCCAAAAAGAAATCCAGCCAACGTTCCCAGTCTCCGCTTTCACGGATGCCGTTCAGTAAGTCATAGTAGTATTGCCGGTGGCTCTTGAAATAGTAGCTCAGATACAGCAACGGTTGTTTCAGCATTCCACCATTGCACAGCAGCAAGGTAATCAGCAAACGACCGACTCTGCCGTTACCATCAAGGAATGGATGAATTGTTTCAAACTGCACATGACTCAAAGCGGCTTTGACCAGAAGCGGAACATTGTCATCGTGCAAAAACTTTTCCAGTTCCCCCATACATTTGACCGCTTCTTCCGGCGGCGGAGGAACAAAAAATGCATTACCCGGACGGGTTCCCCCTATCCAGTTCTGACTGTGACGGAACTCTCCCGGATTTTTGCCGCTGCCACGACCTTTGGCAAGCAATTCAGCGTGGATTTCACGGAGCAAACGCAGTGAAAGTGGAAATCCCTCTTCCAAACGCTTCAAGCCGTAGGTCATCGCCGCAACATAGTTGCTGACTTCCTGCACATCATCAATGGGAACACCGGGATTCTCTTTGAGTTCAAACAACAGCAAGTCAGACAAAGAAGACTGTGTACCTTCAATTTGGGACGAGAGTACAGCTTCTTTACGGATAAACATATAAAGGAAGAGTCCGACATCCGGGAGCAGATTGGCAGAACCATCCAGTTTGCCAAGCAGAAAAGCCGCTTCATCCAGTTTTCTCTGCAAATCTCCCGTAATATCCAAAGCAGGAAAAGGCGGTAACGGATTGGGGATAAAGGCTTTTACAGTCTCCCCAACTGTACTGACAGTTTCATAACGCCCTTGCAAGCCTCGTTTCATCACATACTCCTTAAAAATAACACAGCACTTTATTTTAAGATAATGCAATATCGTAAAATATACAAATGGTTTATTTCAACTTTTCCGAAAAAATCCCTGTTTTTTCTGCTGTTTCTACTGTATCTGCTGTTTTTTTCAAAAATTTTGCAGAAGCGGCATAAGATTTTTGTTTCGGGGGCGCATTAGATAGCAGTTACAGGATAGCGGTTCCTCTCAAAAACGTGGCTGTTTGACAACTGAATCAAGTTTGAAGAAAAGTCTGAAGGAATCGAAATGAAAAACCTGTTTGCGGCAGATGCCGTGAACGCAAATATTATTCAGACTTCGGCTTACCAGTCGAAAAGTTAACGCCTTGAGTGGCGAAACAGTGGTTTATCAGTATCGTTCCAAGAAAAACGGACTCATAATAATCACCGGGAAAGTGATGTCCCAACATCCTCTCAAATGTTGAGTTGGAATTTGTTCTTTTTTAACAATAACAACTTATATGAGGTATTACTATGAGTGAACATTCTGAATTCATCTCCAGTATTCTTAAATCTT
>JAZRSP010000207.1:0-2863 GCA_045651565.1 Victivallaceae bacterium
GCTGGTTTTGGAACAGACCGCCTCGGACGATCAGAGCAAAGTTGAGGCTGAATTGGCGACAGCTCAGGCAGAATTGGAAAAATTTGAAACATTCTGCAAAAGTGAATTGAATGTTCTGGATAACCCGCAAATCGATCACAGCCTGGCACTTGATTATTGGAAAAATGTCATTGTTGACAGCATTGATGAAGTCGCCGAAAAAGCCTCTGAACGGATCGCAAAAGTAAACCTTAATGAAATCCGTCAGGAATTGAACGAACAAATCGTCAACGAGGCATTCTCTGAAGTGGTTTTGCCCAAAGCAAGCAACTGGCTGGAAGAGATACGGGAAGGTAATAATTCAGCATTCAATGCGTTGATGGATGATAAAATCAAAGCAATTATCCGGAATACCCAGAGGGAATGGGAAATTTTATTGGATAATCAGCCGATCCTTGCCGGTCTGCCGGTTCCAACTCCGATCGTGGGAACAGATGTAATGGCAACGGATTTTGTTGATTCTGTTATTGCTAAAACTCCCGGTGTGAGTAAAGATGTTTGGGCTGGTGCTGTAACCGGAGCAGGATTCGGAGGACTCGTGGGGAGTTATATATTCCCGGTTATTGGTACTGTTGTCGGAGGCTTTATCGGAGGGGTGGTTGGTGCTGCGATCGGCGATGGTGTTGGAACAAACAAACGGGAAAATTTTATTAAAGAAGAGTTGATCAAAGAGTTAACGAAAAATATCGGTCTTGGAAATATCAACAATACGGATACCGAACGCTCCTGTCTGAAAAAACAGGAAAAGCGTATAGAAACATTGCGTCTGGGCATTATATCAGCTTTTAAATCAGCTTTCGACGATACCCGCAGTGCCTTTGAAGACCGTCAGGCAGAAGCCTTAAAAATGTGTGCCATGGCTGAAGAACAGCGCACGGCTCTCGTTGCCCGGCATACCGAAGTGCGGACAAAACAAATCGAGCCATTGAGAAGAAATATTGAGGTATTCCAAAATAAAGTGGGAAAATAATATAATCATCAAGGTAAAAATCAAAAAATAATTTTGGCATAGCATGGTGTATTTATGGTAAATGATACTATCACTTCAACAGGTCTGTTTGATAAATTTGGAACTTCAGCCAGAGAAGTTTGTTGGACATTGGCTAAAAACAAGATTGCCGAATCGGCACTATTGGCTGGAGATGAGCCAGTCAATAGGGCTATTTTATTTTTTGGAGGATCAAGTCCGGCAGAGAATTACAGCAGATATTATGACAATTTAAAAGAAATGATTCGTGGTTTGCAAGCAAAAGGTATAAAATCTGAAAATATTATTGTTATGTACGCTGACGGATTGGATCCAACGCCGGATCAAAATGTTAATCCCCAATCTACGGTTACTGTAAATTCAGAGATGGATTTTTTGCGAGAAGAAGGTATTGCAGTCGTTCCAGCTACTCAAAATGGACTTGAAAATATTTTTGGAGCACTGCGTCCGGTCTTAAAAGACAATGATCATACTTTGTTCTATGCATTTGATCATGGTGCACAAGATGTTTTGGGAGGGACAGAAACTCTGATAGGGTGGAATAATGAATATATTAAAGATACGGATTTTGCCAAAATTGTTGATGGGCTGAATGGGTATAAAGCATATTTTTTTGCAGAATGTCACTCGGGGGGAATGATTGAAGATATTTCAATTGCTGATGGCAAAACATTTGTTGCCTCTGCAACTACTGCGGATGAGGTTTCCTTTGGAGGAGAGGAAGGATATGCTGGTGGATTTGCAAAGGCGATATCCAAGTTTGAAAGTACTCATGATTTACACAAAGCAGCATTTGCAATGGATAAATATGCTGATTCCACGGGATTCATACCACAAATTTTGACCCCAGGGCAGGAAGTGTGTGTAGAACATCCGCAAATGCGTGGAGCTGAATTTCCGGTATTTTATCAACCAGCCAGTGCATCTTTACTAAACAGTCAGAATACCGATGAAATTGAAACTGACGACCTCAAGGCGATTGTGGAATATGGATGTGCAAATGGTTTTGTTTATGATAACGATACTGCCGATGATAATGTGTTGTCTGAGACAGATTATCCTGATGAAGAAGATATTACTGAAACAGACAACATCGAAGCAATTGCTGAATATGGCGATATAATCGGTGTCGATACTGATGATTTATTGGACAATTTTGATGATGCAATTGATATGGATGATAACTTCTGAATTTTAATTTGTTGAGGTAAATAAAGTGGGATTGAATATATTGTCACAAAATTCGGTATCTCCTTTTGATGAGAAGATTTTAAATAATCTCGTATTTTTTACGGATTTAGAACATGCGATCATGAAAGAAGATGCACCGCTTGTATTTTTAGAAACAGATGACTATGAAACTGTTTCTAAAAGTATGATTACATTACAAAAATATCACAAAAACATAAATATAAATGAATGGTACCCGGGAATTGGTGAAAAAAAAATTCACAATTCACCAGTAAGCAACGAGTCATCTGACGATTGGTCAGAAGACAATATTCAAGGCATTCTCCCTGAAAAAATTGATAGAATTGA
Organism: Victivallaceae bacterium; assembly: GCA_045651565.1. Lineage (GTDB taxonomy): Bacteria > Verrucomicrobiota > Lentisphaeria > Victivallales > Victivallaceae > RGIG5270. Next base: position 2,567 of record JAZRSP010000207.1, read on the forward strand.
TGATTTTTCCAGAGACAGTTCATTGTATATCAGAGATTTATACAATTTACTTTTTTCCTCAACTGCCGAATGGAATATTTTGGTAATAAAAGAATTTAACACATTGCAGAAAGACCCCAACTGGGGTACATACATTGCCGGATGGTTACGTTATTTCGCCATTTTGCAAATGAACCGCACAGATCAAAAAAACAAAAAATCAGTTGTTATTGTCTCAAAATATGTTGAAATTCCCCAACAGGTATTGTCGTGTGCTAAGAAAATAATTATTGAGCCGCCAGGGACATTGGAGCTGGG
>JAZRSP010000208.1:0-2452 GCA_045651565.1 Victivallaceae bacterium
TATATTATGTTTGAAATATGGTGTTTGTCAATGCAGGGAAAATATGAATAACAGTTTGATAAACAAATACAAAGGTATGCTCTGGGGGCTGGTTGTTGGAGATTGTCTCGGTTCACCGATCCAGTTTAGCGGAAAGGATGACCACCCGTATATAAGCCAAATGGAACCGGCTGTCGGCATTTACGGTCGGGATCTGCCCAAAGGGTATTGGACCGATGATTCCTCCATGGCTTTTTGCATCATGGAGAGTTTTATTCGGCTGAAACACTTTGATTTTAACGATATCGCCAATAACTTCATTCGGTGGTACGATGACGGTTTTCTTTCCAGCGTTCCCGGCTGGTCATTTGACATTGGCGGAGCAACGGATGATGCCATAGCCAATATCAAAACCGGTTCTCTGGTCAATGGTTATGAAGAAAGTCAGGGCAACGGTTCATTGATGCGTTACGCTCCGGCGTTTATTCTGGAAAGAGAGGGCAAAGGTGAAAATATCTGCCGCAAGATCAATGATTTGACCCACAATTCCAACTTTGTCCGCGAGCAGATGAATCGTTTACACGATGCCCTTGAAGCGGCTTTGGCAGATGACAAAGGCAGAATAAACACGCCATACACCGACCGGAAAGAAGTCCCCAATTCCGGTTGGTCAAAAGATACCGTTGATGCGGCATTCTGGGCATTCTGTTCCACAGATAATTTCAAGGACGGAATGTTGGCGGCAGTCAACCTGGGCGGAGATTCCGACTCCATCGCCGCTGTTTACGGTCAAATCGCCGGAGCATATTACGGTTATGAAGCCATTCCGCAGGAATGGATCTGTGACGTCAAAGATCATCAATGGGTGGAAGAATTTATCAATCAATTTTTGGAGGTGTTGTGATGAATATATTTGAAAGTTTGTATAAATGCTGTAATGAAAATACTAAAGCGCCGTTTGAAAGCTATAAAGACTTTGCTGATAAAGTCGAAACTTATTGTAAGCAACTAGATCGCAACCCCAAGGAAGAGTTTTTGACCCAGATTTTCACTAATATAATGCTTCAAGATGATTCATTCCGTAAAGCATTTTCCGAAAAACTTGTAATTGCAAATGGCGACTGGAATTTTAAGGCAGAATACATAGAGCCGGGGCACAGCGAAGCTGAAATGGATGTTTTCGGTGAATCAGAATCGACCAAGTCGCTTCTGATTATTGAAAACAAGCTCGATTCTGAAATCGATTTGGAGCAGCCTAAAAAATATGCAGGTGTTTTTACCCCGCAACAAGACAAAAAAGATGGCGAAAAAGATTATTCTGAATACTCCAAATACATTGTCGTTTTGACAAAATTTTCCGGGTTAATAACCTATTGGAACAGTTATGAAGGTGGTATTAAAGAAAAAATAGTATCAGCTTTGCAAAACGAAATCGATAATGAGTTTGGCAAGGGTAAATATATTTGCAAGCACATTTACTGGCACGAAGTTTATACACTGCTGGAAAATAATTTTACGGATAAAAAAATACAGCAGGAGTTGCTTGCATTTTTGAAAAACCAAAATCTTGATCAAGAATGGTGTCAGGATATGGGGTGTCCTTTCTGGCGGAAAGATTTTAATGATGCATATAAAGCATTTGCACAAAAGTATAATTTACCAAAATCAAATAATATCAACAAAACAACCAGGGTTGAGAAACGCATCGAGGACGGAAGAACAAAAAGGTTTATCAAACCCAACCTTGGTATAATAAACTTATCAGATAATACCTATTTTGCAGGTGCAAGAATTCAGGGGGCGAGAGCTGCAGAACAAAAAGGAAATTGTTATCTTTTGCAGTTAGTTGTTAATGGTAAAAATTTGGATCTCTCTAAATTCGTTGATAATAATGTGGAAAAATTCTTTGATAATAAAGAGTGTTCTGATATGATTTTAGAAGCATTTGGTAAAAAATAATAAATCAGCATAAATAGTTACTGGGCGGGAGTTGCTTTTGAGCAAGTTTCCCGCCCGATTTTTTTTAGCAATACTCTTTGAGCATTTCGATCATGCGGTCGGCACGGTCGGAGATGATTTTTTCGGCGTGGTCAAGGTAATTTGTTACGCCTTGCAGATAAAGCTCACGGGGAGGCTGCGGCTTTTCCCAATGAAAACGGACTTTACCGTTGACATCGGCAAAAAGATTTTTTGCGTGACCATCTGCATCAAGGTAATCATCCAGCAGCAACGCTTTTATCATACGGGTGAAACCTTCCTGATTCTTGTAATTTTCAAAAGCGTATCCGTTACGTTCGTGGACGAGTTTATAAAGTGTTTCATCCGCATTGTAGCCGTTGACCAGACACGGTTCTAACGCCAGCAGAAACTGGTCAAAGTAATCACGCCAATGATTTGTTCCCCGATAGGTGTTGAGTGTTGCAAAACTTTTCCCGCTTTTGACCGTAAAATTGGGCAGAACCACAAAATTGCC
>JAZRSP010000209.1:0-23735 GCA_045651565.1 Victivallaceae bacterium
CAACGCATTTACGGTACTGCCTTTAACTCGCAGGAAGAGATGACCGCTTACTTCAAAATGATTGAAGAAGCCCAGAAGCGTGACCACCGCAAACTCGGAACCGACCTCGACTTATTCAGTTTCTCTGATAATGTCGGCCCCGGTTTGGTCCTCTGGCACCCCAAAGGCGCATTCATCCGCAATACTTTCGAAACTTTCTGGAAGCAGGAACACTACAAAAACGGTTATGACTTGCTCTACACTCCGCACATTGGACAGAGTATTTTGTGGGAAACCAGCGGACACTTGGATTTCTACCGTGAGGGCATGTACTCATCTATGGAAATCGACGAAAAAGACTACTATGTCAAACCGATGAATTGTCCTTTCCATATCGAAGTTTATCAGTCACGCTTGCGTTCATATCGTGAATTGCCCTGCCGTTGGGCTGAATTGGGAACTGTTTACCGCTTCGAAAAATCAGGTGCCTTGCATGGTCTTTTGCGTGTAAGAGGATTTACCCAAGACGATGCGCACATTATCTGTACTCCCGAACAGATTGAGGACGAAATTTATGAAGTTTTGCGTTTCAGTCTTTCAATTTGGAAAGCTTTCGGCTTCACTGAAATTAAACCCTACCTCTCTACTCGCCCCGCAAAGGCTGTCGGAGATAACGCTAAATGGGAAAAAGCTATTGTTTCTCTCGAAAAAGCAGTTAAAAAGGCAGGTTTGGAATGTGTTGTCGATGAGGGCGGCGGTGCTTTCTACGGTCCTAAAATCGACCTCAAAATTAAGGATGCTATCGGTCGTGAATGGCAGACAACTACTATCCAGTTTGACTTCAACTTGCCCGAACGCTTCAATATGACCTACATCGGCGAAGACGGTAAACGCCACCAGCCCTTTATGGTTCACCGTGCGCTGCTCGGTTCAATTGAACGCTTCTTCGGTATTTTGGTTGAGCAATATGCAGGTGCTTTCCCGATGTGGCTTGCCCCGGTTCAGGCAAAAATTCTTCCGGTCACCAACCGTGCAGAAGAATATGCGAAAGAACTTCAAAAGTCATTGCGTGCCAAAGGGTTGCGTGTTGACATTGATTTTAGAAGCGAAAGTTTGGGTTCTAAAATCAAACTCGCTCGTAATGAACGAGTTCCGTATATGCTTATCGTCGGCGATAAAGAAGTTGATGAAAATTCAATCTCTGTTCGCTCTCGCAGAGAAGGCGAACTTGGTTCTATGAATCTCGATGACCTCGCAGCAAAAATGCTCGAAGAAGTCGAAAACAAAACAGTTTAGTTTTATATGGGAGAAAGGCTTACGCAGATTTCTCCCTATAACTCTCATCTACGCAAGGGCATTTAGCCTTTGACCAAAATTGGTATTTATAGTTTTACTTAACGCAAAACTCTAAATTCCGATTTTTTTTTGCAATTTATGTATTCGTGCCAATTCGTGTGTAGAGCATGAATTTATTACAAGATTACTTCGTTACAATGACAATTCTTGGTGTATTGTGCCACTTGGAGTTATAAAATCATGGAAGTTTGCTTTATAGCATGGCACGCCAACTCTTTTTTTTGAAAATTATTACCTTCATTCATGGATGAGGATAAAAAATTTGAGATGTGAAAATTTTAGAATTTTCGCATCTCTTTTTTTGGCAAAGCTCAATGCCCTTGCGGGGATAAAGTTTTAGGGAAACCTTGTGCAGATTTCCCCTGGAAAACAATTTAGCAATGGAAATATTTTTCAACTAATTCCAAAATTTTGGCTTGGTCGTTACCGATATCAGCACGGAGGGTGCGGTCATCGAATTTACGCAAAGTTGCGATCAAACCATCAATCATAGCAGGAGCGAAAACGCCTTCTGCTTCATAGAATGCTCTTTGTGCTTCCAAGCAGTCCGCAGAAGCGGCACAACTATCGGGCAAGACATTAAGAGAGTCCAAAATTGCTTTATTTTCATCTTTGTGAATATTGACATTAACATAAGTTTTTGCGGCAATATCCAAAGATTTTTCATTTTCAAAACCGTAACGGAAGGCAACTGCCAATCCAGCAAGGAGCAAGAATACATCTGCAGAACCGTCGGGGGAACGCATTTCAACAGTCTGTTTCTGAGTGGTGTCATAAGCAGAAGACTTTTCATTCGGATTAGCCTGAATGCAGAGGTCTTTTTTGCTTGTCCAGCCCAAAGGTACACGAACCAAAACTGAACGGTTACGGTCGCCCCAGCAGATATTGGTCGGAGCTTCCTGGTGCGGAACCAAACGGAAGTAACTGGTCGGATTGGTATTGCCGAAAGCAGTAATTGAGGGAGCAAGTTCCATCAAGCCTGCAATAGCTTTTTTCGCTTCATCAGAGAGAGCGCCGTCTTTCTGCATCAAATTGATACCGTCTTTCATAACACGGAAGTGAATGTGCATACCTGAACCGGCCTTGCCGACGGTGATTTTGGGAGCAAAAGTTACATCCAAACCGTTCTGATAAGCCAAATTGCGGATAATCCATTTAGCAACAATCAATTGTTCAGCGGCTTCTTCGGCATTAACCGGGAGGAATTCGATTTCATTCTGTTCATAAATTTTGCCGTCCAAAGTGAAATTACCAACTTCAGAGTGGCCATATTTGATCTGTCCGCCGGTGCGGGCAATGTAGTTCATGCAAAGCTGACGGAATTCGCCGAATTTAGCATAAGGAGCAGATTCGTGATAACCTTTCTGGTCAACTGCTGGATATGCTTCATCATCGGGAGCGATAACATAGTATTCGAGTTCGCCCATTGCCTGAAATTCCAAACCGGTTGCCTTGGTGAATGCTTCACAAGCTTTGTGCAAGGTGTATTCCGGTGAACTTGAAAGCGGTTCTCCGTCTTTATTGAAAAAAGAGCAGAGGAAGTTAATAGTTGTAATTTCAGCAAAGGGGTCGATGTATGCAGTTCTGAAACGGGGAACGACATAGAGGTCGCTATTATTTGCTTCGATGAAAGGGAAGAGGCTTGAACCGTCAACGCGTTCACCGCAAGTAAGAATTTCATCCAAATAATCAGCGTCATTGATAACGAAATTAAGAGTTTTCAAACGGCCGTCTGCGGCGGGATATTGGAAATTGATGTGTCTGATTTCCTCATCCATAATGAATTTAACGATGTCTTTTTTGGTAAAGTCTTTCGGCATTTTACCGATAGCTGCTGCCAACTCATGGGCAGTGTAATTAAGTTTGCTCATAATAGCTCTCCTGTTAGTTGTTTATCATATTGGAATTAATATATCATTAAAATGGTTTTTTGTCAAATTTAAGATTAATTTTTTTTATAAAATCTTATCGTGTCGAGAGTTTAAAGCGGTATTTATAGTAAAAATAGACCAAAATCACATCAGCTTCACAAGTAAAAGTTTTTCTGAATCTCACCGCCCAATGAGGTTTTGCCTCGCCATTAATCCAAATCCAATCTATATCCATAAAAGCCTCTGCTGCTAAATTTTCTGCAACAATGCCGAATATGCTCCATCGGCAAATTTGTGCGGCAAATGCAATTTTTCTTCGAGCAACTTAAAATTACGATTTTCCGCTAAAAATTTATCAATCTGCTCACGATTTTCAGTTGGGTCGATACTGCAAGTGCTATACAAAATCACGCCATTATCAGCACACAAAGTCGCTGCATTCCGCAAAATTCCCTTTTGAATTTTCGCCACATCGGCAATGCTCGCGCAACTTAAATTCCACAAAGCATCAGGGCGTTTGCGGAAAACTCCGCTATTAGAACATGGCACATCCGCAATAATGAGATCAAATTTTTCATTACAGTTATACTTTGCCGCATCAGCGGTTAAAATTTTTGCCGTTAAATTTCTGTTTCTCAAATTTTCTTCGGTCAATTTCTGTCGTTTAGACGATTTATCCAAAATGGTCATCTCAAGTTTATGATCAAAAATCTCACTTGCCATAATCGCCTTGCCACCCGGCGCACCGCACAAGTCAATCATATTTTTTGATTTTACCTCATGCAATTTCAGAAGTGAAACCGCAAATCCAGTCGCACAATCCTGAATATAAATTTGTCCATTTTTCAAATAAGAACTTTGCAGGATTTCAGCAATATTCTCCGCCCGATAAAACGAGAAAATATTCCCTTCAAACTCCAACTTCTCCGCTCCAACTTGCTGCAAAAATTCTGACGGCAGCTCAAAATTCAAGGCGCTTCTGAATGTAAAAGGCGCATATTCCCCATAAAGCAAAGTCATCTCTTCCACGAAATTTGCTCCGAAAATTTTTCCCCACTTTTCTCTCACAAACTCCGGCAAAGCAACCTGATTTAATTCCTCGCTATTCAATGCTTTACGCAAAACCGCATTCACCAACTTGGAAAAAGCAAATGAAAACTTTTTCTTGCTGAATTCAACCCACGCATTAATGCTTGACTGGGGTGCAATGCCATTTTGAAATTTAACATGCGTGATTGCAATTGACAAAAATTCTATGATACTTTTATTGCTTTTGCGTAAATTTTTCTGCAAAAAATCATCAATTGAGTGTTTGTGACGAAAATAATTCAAAAAAAGATGCGACATGATTTTTCGCAGACTCTGATTCGATAGATGAAAATCAAGAAAATCGTCTAATGAACAACGGCGTTCCGTAAGTAACGCCATGCCTTTTAAACTCTCGCTGATTATCGGATAATCTCCGCTCAAATTTGCACTTTTTTTCATAAAAACTATTAGAGTTCGCCTCCGGTGCCGATACGGAATAATTCAGGCACTTCGCCTCTGGCTTCCTGCAAGGGATTAGCGATACCTCGGAGTGTCGCAGTGACAGAAACCGAATAATCGTTTTCTTTTTTATTGTCTTCCCATGAAGTTGTATGTGAGAGAAATACCCCCAAGTCCCAACAGTGGAGAGTATGGAGCAAACCGATTCGCTGGTTGCTGATAAAGCCCTCTTCGAAGTCATAACGAATCTGATATGCCAAGCGGGTTTTATGATCTTTGGTCAAAGGTATACCGATACCGGCACGAATTGCCTGTATTCTCATATTATAGAAGTTATCGAATGCACTGCCTGACATAAGTTCAGAGAGGTGGCTGCCCATAGAGTAGGTGCTTCTTTCTGCATAACTGTCATTGTAAACATAGCCGACTGTCAAAATAAAGTCCTCTATCGGCTCATAAGTTATATCCAATTCCCAGCGATTCAACCAACTACCGCTGACACCTTTGCGCTCAACCATACGGTTATTGCGGAAAGAGGGCCCTCTGCCGTAATCATTTTCGCCGCCGAGGTTGATACTGAAAAGTGTACTTACAACCAACCCTTTGATCGGACTTGCGGTCAATTTAGTTGCGAAATCGCCCAAGCGGTGATAATGGTCTTCCTTATTGAGGTGCAAGGTCAAATAATTCTCCATTTCAAAGGTATTGATCAATCGGTTATTGCTTCTGGTCTGCAAACGGTTTTTCAAGCCCAAGCGGAAAAAGTGTTGTTCATCAATACGGTCGATGTCGTCGAAGTAATAGAGATAATCACGATTTACATTACTGGGAGTAATATAGGTATAATTAACATACGGAACCATGATATGACGCAAACCATCAATTCCGAAAAACTCACTCTTTACATTACTGTAAGTGCGATGAATTTTGGTATTAGCTTCTACGCCGAATTCGCCAAGGAAACGGACTTTCGCACCGCCGCCGTCGGTATAATTAGCAGTTGCTGGGATATTTTCGTACAGACTATCTGCCTGGAACATGCCGTTAAGTTCGTACGGAGTAATCGGAGTTTTGGAACTGTCGCTGTAAACAGTCATGCGTACCCCGGCTCGCGGAATAATATTGATAAAGTCCAAATTAATCGGGAAATAGAGGAAGTTGACCGTATCGAATCTCATTGAACCGTAATTATCCAAAGTCATGGTATCAAAAGCGAAACGCTTGTCGAAGTTGCGCCAATTCATAAGTGAATAATTAATACTGTGTTCACCCTGATAGTACAAATTGGTATTAAATATTTCCATTCTCGGAATATCGATTCTGAATTCCGGCAACCGCTGTGAGGTAGTGAAAAATTCATTGGTCTGCATTTTCATGTAGAGCGATGTAGTGAAGTTATCAAACTGCTGCTCCAAAGCAAGATAACTTGCTGGCTGCGGATTGTTTTTGTACTTGCTGTCAAAGAAGTCTTTCTGGAAAAACGGGTCGCTCAAAAATTCCACATGCGCTCTGAAATCAAGTCTATTGGTAATATGTGAAACATTGGTCAAGCGGACATCGTAACGCCAATGCGGAATATCATAACGCAAATTTCTCAAATCTTCATCTTCGTAGGGTTCGTCATCATAGATACCATACATAAAAAGTTCTGTTTTGGAGTTTTCGGTTTTAATATCCAAGTCAGCTCCGTAACCGAATCCTCGTTTCGAATAGTAATCAAGCAATAAATTCACCGAAGAATAAGGATATTCGGTAATCTGAATCTGTTTAGAGAGTGACACAAAAACACCCCAATCGCTGTCATAACCACCGGTAACATCAAAAAGTCTCGGACTTTCATCTTTTGGTTTATAGAAAATCGGCAAGTACAAAACCGGCACATCATAAACTCTTACGAGTGCATTATTGGCATGAATTGCATGTTGTCCCAGCGTAAAATCATAATTTCTGACATCATAACCATTATTTTGATAGGTATATAAATTGATTTCCGATGCTCCGATAGAGTAATGGGCTTTGTCATCAGCGAGGTATTCACAAGTACTGATTTCTGCGCCTTTGAGCATCAAATTACCGTCAGCTTGGCGAACACCTTCTTCGGCTGTAAACGCCATAACTCCGGCAACGCAATCGGCATTTTCGAATCTCAAATAACCGGATTTCAAGTTCCCGATGATACTGTCGGCATTAAGTCTGCCGTCGACAAAGGCAACTTCTGCTTTCAAAGCAGGATTACCGAAAGCATCGAAAGTTACACTTACGACATCAACCGTAACATCAGACCGTTCCTTTAACTTCGCCAATTCTGCGGGGGTAACGGTTGTGAGTTCTCTTTTTATTGTAAGCAATCGAGCTTTGCCGATAGTTTCAAATGTATGAGTATCCAAATTGATAATAATCTTGTCGGCATTGATATTCAAATTTTTGGTTACGGCAATAACATTGCCCTCCAAAATAATATTATTAGCGACAAACTTCCACTTGTCGGCAGAGAGATTTTTCAAGTCATCATCCGATGCCGCTTCGCTGAAAATCGAATTTGCCGCCAAAAGCGACAAAGGCATCAATGAAAACATTAAAAGAATAAAAATTGTAATTAATCTCTTTAACAAAATCTCAACTCCGATTTAATTTATTTAACTTATTTTTTGCACCATTCATTCAAGCGGCTCTGGATAAACTCAATTATCTGCTGCTGGGCCTCTCTGCCGTTACCGGTAACTTCGATCGGATCGCCGAAGTCAAAATAAACCTCTTCATTCATATCAACCGGCCCCAAATCACGGAATTTTTTACCGGTTTTAACAAAATTGGTTTTCAAAGCCATCGGCACAACCGGCACTCCGGCTGACTTGGCAAGTTTCACCCCGATACTATTAAACTCTTCGGGATTAAAATCTTCACTGCGGGTTGACTGTGGAAAAATAATCATAGATCTGCCCATTTTCAATACTTCCACACCGTCGGTCAAAACTTTTTTCAAGTCCTCACGGGGATTTTTGCGAGCGACTCCGACCGCATTCATCGCGCGGAGGATGTTTCCGAAAAACGGCACTCGCAAAAGCGATTCTTTTACCACAAACGAGAAATCAACATGCGGACGGATAAAAGCGTGTACGATTCCGGTTTCCAGCAAACTCATGTGATTACTTACAAAAACCACCGTTTTCCCGTTCAAAGCACGCAGTTTATTCAAGTTTCTCAAATGGATTTTGCCGCCGCACAACTCTGTTGCTTCAATATTCTGGGTTGAAAACTTCACCTGATTACGAGCATCTAGATTGCCGAACTTGGCATAAGTACCGCTTTTAATAAAAACCCAGAAATTACGACGATAGAAATCAAAACGGTTTCCGCACACAAGTTTATTCACCCAAGAGCGTCTACCCTCCGGAGTATCGTATGTATCACCCTTAAATACATTATTATCAACAAGTTCCATAATTTTGTCCAATCTTTTTTCCTGCCGTATCTTGCACAAAAACACTCTCACGGCACAATACATCTTCATATAATATAAAGCAATTTTCTAAAATTTCAATACAATAACTGCACTATATCTTAAATTTTTAATAAATACATCACTCTAAAAAGCATTGCCGCATAAATTAAATATGAAAATATCTCCTGATTTCGGCAGAGTACCATCATGATTAATCCGACAAAAACCCCAAGCAATGTACAATATCTCGGCGTATTCGGCTCCAGAGTTTTTGCCCTATTACCGATTTCCTTGATAGTATTCCCCTCCGTCATCAGCGACAAAACCCAAAACGGCAGGAGAAATATAAACGGCTGCAAGGTCAGAATAAACTGCGGTATCAACAAATATGCGAAAACCCATGCCAAAGCCAATGTACATACTGCTTCAAAAAACTTTGACTTGTAATTTATCATCAAAAATCCGAGGAATGCCATCAATGCCGGAGCAAAAAAGCAATACACCAATCGGTATTCCGACAAAAGCGTAATGACACTTAAACTAATAATCAACAACGAATAACCGTTTTCAATTCCGTAAAAAATATAACTGTTATCCGTATATCTGCTTGCAAAAACTCTTATCAGAAGGTAAATTCCCAGAATCGACACCAGAATTATTTGCAACAATTTGGTATTAATTCCTAATTTTATCACATTCGAGTCAAAAATTTCTCCGCCTCGAATCTCCTCCGAAACCACAAATTGTTGCGGAATAACTTCATCCAGCATTGCTTCGACTTCGCTACCGATGCTCCGATCTGCTGACATCAAAGTCAAATAACGGTCTTTTAAATTTTCGCCATTTTCTTCGGTGAGTGCATTAGTTACAAAAATCAATTTGTTATTTGCATAAGGCTTCACATATCTGCCGTCATAAGTACGAATAAGCTGTTCAGGGAAAACGATGATGCCTTGATCGTCCTTTAAAAGTTTTTTCGCATGACTCAAAAAAATTCGTTGCGAAATATAATCGTCATTCGGCAGATTTTCAACGAAAATTACATCATATCTGACATCGGTAAAAAGTCGTTTTTTCAGGATTTCCGTGCCAGGGAAACGATGTTGAAGCCGATTTTTTTTGAGAATATCCACGCCGCCCCAGTACATAACATCAAGCTGCTGAACCAGCGGCGACTCATAGATATCCACCGGCAGCAAACTCGGCGCATAACCGATATAGAGGACATGCAAATCTTTGGCATTCCTTTGAAGCAATGCCGGCAAAACAATACTGTGATTCCTCATATAATTTTCTCGATAATCAATCAAGTTATTGCGGTGGTCAAAAACCCTTATATCATCTTGCGAATTAAAGACAACTCGCACCTGTCCAAGCGTAGTATTAGAGATTAATTCACCGTTTTTGCCAATACGCTCCGACTCGTATGCACTGATAAAATTCCAGACGAAAAACCCGAAAAATACAACATTAAGCAGTACAAAAAAGTTGCGGTACTTCATGCCTTTGGACCGAAAAAGGAAGTAAAGGAATACTATTAACCCGATAAAAAGCTCCGATCGGCTGTAACTTACAAACAACTCTCCGCCGAGCAGAAATGATGCCACTCCGCCAAAAGCAAAACCGCCGATAAAAAACTTTCGGTAATTTTTGATGATTCCATAAAAAATCAAACCGCCGACAAACCCCAATATCAGCATTTTGGATACAGGATCAATTCCCGATATGAAAAAACTGCCGAATGCCAAAAGTACCAAACTCTCCCAATGCAGTTCTTTGTGGCGTTTAGTAACAAACAACCCCGCCGTGTACCCGGTAAAAAGTGCAATAAAACAAAACAATAGTCCATAATAGTAATTGGAATTATTGACTATTTTCAACGCAATTCTACTCATCCAAATTGCCAGATAGGCTCCCGGAAGCGAAAAGAGAAGCATTTTCAGATATTTTGAATTTATCACTCGCTAAACCTTTAAATTTTACAGCCAAGTTGCAGATTTAACTGCGTTCCACAAAGGACTGTTAAGTTCAATTTTTCTACGCTGACGAGTTGCAAGTTTAATCGGCACATGGGTAAATCTGTCATGCCAGTGACCGATAACTATATCGGTTCTGCCTGCCATGGCGGCATGGACTGCATTCTGGGCAAGCATAGCACAGAAAACCGCATCAGTACCTCGTGCAGGCAAACTACGAATCAAATATGACGGGTCGAAATATTTTACATTAACCTCAATATTTTTCTGTTTGAAGTACTCATTGATTTTTTCTTTCAAAAATACGCCGATGTCATTGTGGAGAATATTACCTGACGCATCACGGCGGAGTTCCTGATTTTTGAAGAGATCCTGACCGGTACCCTCAGCAACAATAATCACCGCATGGTGTTTCAAATTCAAACGGTTTTCCAAGTTCGGCAAAAATGCGTCAAGTCCGGCACCATCCAAAATAAAGGGGGCCTCTGGAACTAAACAATAGTTAATGTGAGAATTTGCCAGAGTTGAATATGCCGCGATAAATCCGCTGTCACGCCCCATAACTTTGATCAAACCGACACCATTGTAAGCACCTTTTGCCTCATTATGTGCGGCAGTGATAAAAGTTCCTGTCGAATAAACCGCAGTTTCAAAACCGAAAGATTTATCAATAAAACAAATATCATTATCAATAGTTTTCGGAATTGCCACCACGCTGATTCCGAGTTTACGGCGTTTAACTTCCTTCGCCACATCGTGCGCACAACGGAGAGTGCCGTCGCCGCCAATGCAGAAAACCAAATTAATATTCATTCTTACGAGAGTATCGACCATTTCCACTTCATCTTCACGGCCTCTGGATGAACCCAAAACTGAACCGCCTGCTTCATGGAGGTCATCGACATTTTCTTCTGTGAGAATCATCGGCTCATAATGGTAAGACGGAATCAAACCTCTGTAACCGTAACGAATACCGTAAACTACCGGTACTTTGTATTGAGTTTTGAGAGTGCGAGTCAGAAATTTGACAACGTGATTCAAACCGGGACACAAACCGCCGGCAGTAATAATCGCCGCCTTGCTCCACGTCGGGTCGTGGAAAATTTTTGAACGGATTCCTGCCGCTTCGAAACTCGGAATCTCCTCATTAGACTTGACATAACTTGCCAGTTCGACCGTATTGGAAGAATAAGCCACACGGCTCTCATCAGCAATAAAATCCGCTTTTGTAATCGGGTTGGCAATTCTGCATTCGCCCAATTTTTCTACTCTGAAATCTTCTATATTCATCTATCACTCCCTGAAAATTATAACCTTAAAAATTACTTCTTAACGAAATTTCTTCGTCTGCTCCCCCTAAAATCTCTTAATTTTTATTCATAAAATAAAAGATTTTTCAATTATCATTCAAAAAAAATAATAACTTCTCTGTAATATAGCATGATTTTTTCAAAAAACCAGTTGATTTTTTTGAAAAATGTTGTATTTTTATAACAAAGATTGAAAAAATATTTTAACATGGAGCAATACAGTGAAAAAGACTCTTGATTACTTGGATAACATCTCGGAAAAAGTTAATAATATCTTGCAAAACGACGACTTTTCTGCAAATGTCGCGCCCTCATATCTGCATGATGAAATAAAAATTTATCCGCTTGCCGGCGGTAAAAAATTACGCCCTGCACTTCTTTGCGGAGCATGCGGAGTCCTTGGAGGCGAAATTGATAAATTTATCCACTTCGCCGCCGCCTTGGAGGTCTGGCACAATTGGACTCTCGTCCATGATGATATTATTGACTGCGATTCCGTCCGTCGCGGCATACCGACCGCGCATAAGCGATTAGGCACCATTGCAGAGGAAAAATTCAACCTCTCAAAGGAAAATGCTGACAAATACGGTCAATCCATGGCGATTTTGTGCGGAGATTTACAGATAAATTGGGCGTTTGACTTGGTAATGAAAGGTCAAAAATCAAGCGGAATTTCTCCCGCATTGACCTTAGAAATCATCAGAAAAATCCAAGACTTCGGAGCAATCAAACTCATCAGCGGCGAGGCAATCGATGTCGAATTGTCCGTCCGTAAACTCGAAGATATTCAAATTTCAGACATCATGCGGATGATTGACGGAAAAACTTCCGCCCTCTTCCAAGCTGCATGCGAAATCGGCGGAGCATTGGCTCTCGGCTCTTTCGGTGACTGCCGAGTCGGAATTTTAAGCGAATTTGCCAAAGCATTAGGCAGAGCATTCCAATTGCAAGATGACTTGCTGGGAATTTTCGGAAATATAGAAAAATTAGGCAAAGATATCGGTTCGGATTTGCGTGAGGAAAAAACTACCGTCCTGTTGCTGAAAACTTTGCAATCAACAACTTCCGACAAAAAAGAGTATATTTTAAGCAAAATTGGACAAAAAGAACTGCAAGTTGCTGAACTTGAAGAAGTTAAGTCAATTATGACCGAATGCGGAGCATATGAATTTGTCAATAATGAAGTCCAATACTATTTGCAGCGTGCAAAAGACTATCTGCGCGAACTCCCCGATAATGAGTATAATGAACTCCTCCAAGGAATTATCACTCTCCTGACATCTCGTGATAAGTAATATTTATGGAAGAAATCTAACCCGGGGAGCTTATAGGTAGATTTGGCATTTTGCCAAACTGGGAGAGAAGAGATAATGGCATAACCCAATTCATAGTTTAGCAACCCACAGGGTAAAATCAAAAAATAGCAAGAATCAATACGAAAAACACTAAAAAAAGGGAGTAAATCACTTATGGATTTACTCCCTTGCAGTTAGTTAACTGATAGATATTAGTTAGCTTTTTCAAATTCTTTCATGAACTTGATAAGAGCTTCAACACCTTCAACCGGCATAGCATTGTAGATACTTGCACGGCAACCGCCTACCAAACGGTGTCCTTTCAAGTCTGTCAAACCGTTAGCGCGAGCTTCTGCAACAAATTTAGCATCGAGTTCATCACTCGGAGTGCGGAAGACAACATTCATCAAACTGCGGCTGTCTTTCTGTACCGGAGTATTGTAGAAGCTGGTGCTGTCCAAATAATCATAAAGCATTGCAGCTTTCTTTTCATTGATCTTTTCGATTGCAGCGATACCGCCAAGTTCTTTGAAGTAATCAGTTACGAGTGCGAGCATGTAAACTGAATAGGTCGGCGGAGTATTGAACATAGAACCGTTTTCGAAATAGGTTGTATAACGCAACATGGTCGGAACGGTTGCCTGAACTCTTTCCATCAAGTCTTTGCGGATGATTACCAATGCAACACCGCTCGGGCCCAAGTTCTTCTGTGCGCCGGCATAGATCAAACCGAATTCATTAACATCGATAACGCGTGACATAATATCACTTGACATATCGGCGATCAAAGGAGCGTCAGTTTTCGGGAAAACACGATACTGAGTACCTGCAACAGTATTGTTACTGGTAATATGCAAGTAAGCAGCATTATCAACCAAGTTCCAAGTATCGAATGCGGGAATGTGGTCATATTTGCTTTCTTTGCTTGAGCAACAGATATTTACATTACCGAAAAGTTTTGCCTCTTTAGCAGCTTTTGCACCCCAGACACCGGTATCTGCATAGTTTGCGGTACCGCCATTGAGCAAGTTCATTGCGAGCATTGCGAACTGCATGCTTGCGCCGCCCTGGATAAAAAGTACAGCGTAATCGTCGCTGATATTCATAAGTTCACGAACATTTGCTTCTGCGCGCTGAATGATCGGCTCATAAAGTTTACCGCGGTGAGACAATTCCATAACGCCGCAACCGGAATCTTTGTAATTACAAAATTCAGCCTGAGCTCTTTCCATAACTTTTTTGGGAAGTACAGCCGGACCTGCACTAAAATTATAAACTGCCATATCACATCTCCTATTGTTAAATTGATACATAAAAAATACAGCTAATATAATTTATCACAAAATTTAAAAATTTCAATCTTAATTCGATAAAAAAATATCTAAATTCGTGATTTTTATAAATTTAGAACTAAAATAGACCAATTTTTTGAAAAATTAAACCGTAAATTCCCATAAAATTCGGCTTGATAAGCACTTGCTGGGGTTTGGGAAGAGTGTAAACATGTCTAAAAACCACGAATACACACGAATAATAATTTAAAAAAGGAGATTTGAGTGGCGTCGAAAATCTCCGTAGTTGGCGAAACCGTGGCAAAAGATAAACATCCACGACATGCAATTTTGAGTGGATGGATTCACTGTCTGCTTACAGCAGACGGCGGTGGTCGCGAAACAAGTTTCGCTTTCGGTAGTTACCACCGCCTTTGCAAAGGGCTTATTCAGCCCTCTGCACTCCCGAACAAGGAACAAGTTCCTTGACTTAACATTCTGATTGCGCACTAGTCAAAGCAAATTGAAAATAAAAAAAATCGGAATTTAGAGTTTTGTACATCAAAACTATAAATTCCTAATATTGGTCAAGGGCTGATGCCCTTGCGCAGAGAGGGTTATAGGGAGAGGCGGCGTTAGCCTCTCCCTAAAAAACACTAAGCGTCAACAATGGCGAACATCAAGCTGATTTCGAAAACAACTTTGTCATCGACTTTCAAAACGCCCTTACCTTTGCCGAAGCGACCTTTGCCTTCCGGAATGGTAAGTTCACAAACAACTTGATCTCCGGGGAAAATCGGGGCAAAAGATTCCGCGCGGTCAATAGTCATAAAGTAGCCGATTTTGCCTTGATTTTCGGGGCGAGCCAAAACGCATACGCAACCTGCTTGCGCACCCATTTCGCACTGCAAAGATTCAGGAAAAGTTATATAATCTTCGGGACAACCCTGGAAAATTTCCTCGTTGATAGTCAAATTTTTAATCGCATAAAGAGTTGTACCGTCAATTTTGACAATATTATCAACCAAAAGGAAAGGATAACGGTGCGGCAAATAACTCTGAACTTTTTCTGTTGTCATCAAAGTTTCGGGAGATTTGTCAAATTCTGAATAGAGTTTCGGCATGGTATTTGGCATAATTTTATCACGGAGAGCCAAAGTCATTTTAGCTTCGCAGGTAACGCCCATTTTGTTTGAAGTTTTGCACTGCAAAACGGCTTCATTGTTTTCAATTGAGATGAGTTCAACCTCAATTTTCATACGGTCGCCAGGGTTCTGGGGGTTACGGAATTTAACTTTTTCCAAAATACGGATATAGATACTCTGTTCACCTGCGGGCGAAAGTCTTTGACTTACAAGCACTTGCGCAAGCTGCTTCATCGCTTCGACCTGCAAAACTCCGGGCATAATCGCATGGCCGGGGAAGTGTCCCTGGAAAAAGCCTTCATTAATACTCAAATTTTTCACAGCCCAAGCATGGTTATCATCCAAAACTTCCACTCTATCAAGCAATAACATCGGATAAGTGTAGGGCAAATGGGTTTTAATCTCTTTTACATTCATGATTACAGACATAATAATCTCCTTCGTTACTTATTTGAATTTATTAAATTATACATCAAAGTTGCCATTTCGACATTTCTGGGGTGTCCCGGCTTAATAGCAATAACATTCGCCTTTACCCGACAACCGCAAAGGTACAAGTCGCCAATCAAGTCCAAAATTTTGTGACGCACAATTTCGTCTTTGTAGCGGAGTTCTTCTTTGCAGATAATTGCGCCCTCGTGGATGATAGCGGCGGCATCAAGCGAACCGCCTTTGCACAAATTCATTGCAATAAGCTGCTTCAAATCGGCGTAATTTACAAAAGTTCTTGCGCCTTTGATCTCATTATCATAAGTTTCCGCATTAACTTCCAAAGAGTGATACTGCGGGTCGTACGGACTTCCGGCAAAAGATGCGGTACAGGCAATTCTGAAACCGTCATAAGGGGTCAAAACGATTTGGGTATCATCTTTTTTGACATGCAAAATATCTTTTACCTCAAAATATTTCGCTTCGGCATCCTGTTCCACGATTCCTGCGTCATTGACCATGCGGTTGTACTCCAAAGCACTTCCGTCCAAAATCGGCGGCTCCATACCGTCCATTTCCACAATACAGTTATCAATTTTATTAGCATGCAGCGCAGACATGATATGCTCAATTGTGTAAACGGCACATTGTCCTTCGGCGATAGTTGTTCCGCGACGAACATCTACCACTTTGGTTGCCAAAGCCTGAACTTGCGGAGATCCTGCCAAATCTACACGGCGAAAAACAATTCCGCTATTCTCCTCGGCAGGACAAATTTTCAAAGTCGCTCTCGCTCCGGTGTGGAGAGCGATTCCGGAAATTTTTGCGGAATTTTTAATTGTTCTTTGTTTATCCATAAAATTATTCCATTTTATTATCTCGATTTTGCAAAAAAATCTTGTAAAATCATTTTTTTATACTATCTTATATATAATATAACTACTAATTTTATTTTAACAAATAATAGATGAAAAATATTTAAGAAAAAATCGTTTTTTTATGAGAATAAGCAAAAAAATGGACAAAAATCAGAAAATTATCGTCATTACCGGCCCGACAGCAACCGGCAAAACCGCTTTGGCAGTGGAAGTCGCCAAAAAGTTTAACGGCGAAATCATCAGTGCCGACTCCCGCCAGGTTTATAAGTTCATGAATCTCGGTACCGGGAAAGATTTGGAGGAGTATGGCGATATTCCTTACCATTTAATTGACATTGCACACCCGAATGAAGTTTTTTCTCTCTATGAATTCCTCGAAGAAACCAAAAAGGCAATGCAGGAGATTCAAAATCGGGGCAAAACTGTGGTAATTTGCGGAGGAACTCCACTCTATATTAATGCAATTCTGCAAAAATATGATTTGAAAAAAAGCGAAGTTGACGAAAATTTGAGAGAACAACTTAACTCCTTATCTCTTAATGAGTTGCAAGATATGTTAAAAAATCTTTCACCGCAGGCTTTTGAGAATTTAAATGTCGATGACAGGATCAATCCCTTGCGGGTAAGACGACAGATTGAACTGATAAGAAATGCTCAAAACCCCTCTCAATTAAGTGAAAATGAAAATTTGCCATGGGGTGAATTCGATGCACTGGTTCTGGGAGTGTATTTCCCCCGCAATGTGGTTAGAGAAAGAGTCGATGTGCGGCTCAAAAAACGCTTTGAACTCGGCATGATTGAGGAAGTCAAGTTTATCCACGACCAAGAAAATGTCAATTATGAAAAACTGGAAAAATTCGGACTGGAATATCGGGAAATTTCCAAATTTCTGCAAGGCGAATACAACTTCGAAGAACTTTATACTCAATTATTGAACAAAATTCGCCAATTTGTCAAAAGACAAGATATATTTTTCCGCAAAATGGAGCGAGAGGGAATCAAAATTAATTGGGTGAATGAAGGGAACTTTGCCGAAGCAGCCCGTTTGATTGAAGATTTTTTGGCAAAATAGCAATAAATCACTGTTTTTTTACTGGAAAATTGCAGTTTTAAGCATATATTATAAGGAATTAAAATTCAAAATTTTCACACAATTTAAGGTGTATTATGGATATAAAAAAAATTCAGGCAGATTTATCTTCAATAAAGTTTGAGGAGAATTTACCTTATTACAACTTTACCTCTTTCGGAATCGGCAAAACTGCACCATTAGTCGCCAAGGTAGAAAACGATCTGCAGTTAACAGAACTCTTGCGTTATCTGTCGCAGAAGCAAATCAAGTTTCAAGTTGTTTCAGGCGGTTCAAATGTCGTCGGAATGGATGAAAAGTATGACGGCGTAATTATCCATCTCAATCAAGGCGATTTTCGCAAAATAGCGGTGAATAATAACCTCATAGCAGTCGGTACCGGTGTGAAAATTATTGAATTGGCAAATTTTGCGTTGCAACATAATTTGGGTGGTCTTGCCAAGTTAGTCGGTATCCCAGGCGGTGTCGGCGGCTCATTAATTATGAATGCGGGGGCAAATGGCGATTCAATCGGGCATTATGTTTTCCAAATCGTCGGGGTAAAATATAACGGAACTCCAATTATACTTGCAGGAACAGAAATTGAGTGGAATTATCGTTCAACTTCTATCCCGTCAGATATGATTATTACCGGGGCAATCTTCTCGCTCGAAACGATTAAAGACGCCGAAGTTGAGAAAAATCTCATCTCCGATGAAATAAAAAAACGCCGCGCCAAAGAACCCAAAGGCCGCACCGCAGGTTGTATTTTTAAAAATATTTCACCCGACAACGGCGCAGGGAAATTGATTGATAAAAGCGGTTTAAAAAATCTCCAAATTGCCGGCGTGAAAATTTCAGAGGAGCATGCAAATTTCATAGTCAATTTTGACCACGCAAGCGAAAAAGATTTAATAGAATTAATTAAAATTATTCGCCGAAAAGTAGCAGAAAAATATCATTTTTACCTCGAACCGGAGGTGAAATTTCTTAATAAAAACAGTTTGAAAGAAATAAAGGAGGCTTTGAAAGTGCCGAAAGTTTTGGTAATAAAAGGTGGGGTAAGCAGCGAGAGAGAGGTTTCACTTCGTTCAGGAAGCGCAATCGCAACTGCTTTGAGAAATGCTAACTTCGAAGTGACTGAACTCGATGTGACTGAATGTAAAATTTACCCGGAAATGCTTGAATGTGATTGTGTCTATATCGGACTTCACGGCGGATTCGGCGAAAATGGAGAGATTCAGAAACTACTGGAAGATAATAATATCAAATTTGTCGGCTCTTCGTCTGAAGCAAGCAAACTTGTTATGGACAAAATCCTCTCAAAAGAACTTGCAGAATCTGTCGGTATCCCCACCGCTAAATGGGCAAAAGTCAGAGATGCCGAATACCCGAAAAATCTCAAACTCCCTGTCGTCCTGAAAGTACCCAATGAGGGGTCAACCGTCGGAATCGAAATTGCCAAAACCCTTGAAGAATATAGCATTGCCATCCAAAAAGAACTTGCTTTGGCTGATGAAATTCTAGTCGAAGAGTTTATCGAGGGAATTGAAATTACCGTACCGATCATCGTTGACAAAACTTTGACACCGATTGAAATTCATTCTCCGCACGGATTCTACGATTACGATGCGAAATATGTCTATAATAACGGCAAAACCGAATACTATTGCCCGGTAAAAAATGCCTCACAAGCAAGTATTGAAAAGGCACGGGAGTATTCATTAAAATTCTTTAAAGCTGCAAAATGCAAAGATATTTTGCGAGTTGACTTTATTATCAGTTCAGACGGAACTCCATATTTCCTTGAAGGCAACAATCTTCCGGGGTCTACTGCGACTTCGCTCGTTCCCAAAGCGGCAAAGTATGACGGAATATCCTTTGAAGAGTTGACCGCTATGCTTGTCGGCAAAAATCTGTAAGAAAAATAAAAACCGCAAATAACAAATTACCGTTCATTCTTACAAAAAAATATATTCCAATCTTGTTCAAGGAATAATGCCCTTGCGTAGAAAGGGTATTAGGGAGAACCTAACGCCGCCTCTCTCTAAAAAAACTATAAGCCGAAGACAAAATCTGATGAGGTTCTGCGACCTTCTTTAGAATTTTTTTGACGATTTTTGACCGATTCCTGGTCGTATTCATTCAAGCCGTCAAGGTAATGCCGAGTATCGGGGGCAATATCTCCGTCGGAATAAATAAAACTGTTTTTAGAAGAAGTTGAACCCTCACGGCGAGATTCCTGAATTGCTTCTAATTCCATCTCACTCAAACCGCTTAAATGGCTGATATTATTTCTTCTCTGCCGTTCAGCATGGGCTTTTCTCCGTTCCATTCGTCTGGCTCGTGCGGCTTCGGTTTCCTCCGGGAGCATACACGAAGAAAAGAAG
Organism: Victivallaceae bacterium; assembly: GCA_045651565.1. GTDB lineage: Bacteria > Verrucomicrobiota > Lentisphaeria > Victivallales > Victivallaceae > RGIG5270. The sequence goes on from JAZRSP010000209.1 coordinate 19,900, forward strand.
AGGCAAACACTCAAAAGGCAAACGATTTTCAAGATAAACTTCATAGATAGCACTCACTTTTTTGTGTGGTTAATTTAAATCAGCAAACAGCCAAGTTGAGAGATATCTCTCGCCGCAATCCGGCAATAAAACGACAATATTTTTGCCTGCCCATTCGGCTTTTTTGCTCAATTCCAGTGCGGCAAAAAGGGCAGCACCGCCAGAAATTCCAATCAAAATCGCCTCGGTTTGAGCGGATTTAATGGCAGTTGCACCGGCATCTTCGGCAGAAACGGCAATGACTTCATCAACTAAATCACCACGATAGACTTGCGGAACGAAATTTGCTCCGATTCCCTGTAATTTGTGAGGGGCGGCAACTCCACCTGAAAGCACTCTGCTCTCTTGCGGTTCAACTGCAAAAATTTTCACATCGGGATTTTTTTCTTTTAAAAACTTCGCCACACCGGAAATTGTTCCACCAGTACCGACACCGGCAACGAAAGCGTCAATTTTGCCATCAATATCATTCCAGATTTCCACCGCAGTAGTTTCATAATGAATTTGCGGATTTGCAGGGTTATTGAATTGTTGCGGAATAATTGAATTTGCATTGCTTCTGTGAATTTCTTCGGCTTTATTAATTGCGCCCTGCATTCCCTCGTTGCCCGGAGTTAAAACAATCTCCGCCCCATAGGCGTGCAGGAGTTTACGGCGTTCAATGCTCATGGTGTCCGGCATGGTCAAAATCAATTTATAACCCTTAACCGCCGCCGCCAGAGCCAACCCGATTCCGGTATTTCCGCTAGTAGGTTCAATAATGAGTCCGCCTTTTTTCAGAAGTCCGGATTTTTCGGCATTTTCGATCATGGCTATTCCGACACGATCTTTGACCGAGCCGCCGGGGTTAAAATACTCAACTTTGGCAAAAATATGAGCATTTGAGTCATTAAGTTTATGAATTTCAACCAACGGGGTTGCGCCGACGGTTTCCAAAATATTATTAAAAATTCTGCTCATTTCTCAACTCCTTTACCAATTAAATATGTTTCTGCACCAAACTGAAAATTTTCTGCTTCCACTTGGTATAAGGAAGATAACGCAAGGGGAAATCGAAGTATTTATTTTTGATTAAAATCGATTTGGCATGCGAAAAGGTTTGAAAACTCGCCTTGCCGTGGTAACTGCCCATGCCGCTCGGCCCGACCCCTCCGAAGGGCAAATTCGCCGAACATAAGTGCATTACCGTATCATTAATTGAAACTCCCCCACTGGAAGTTGTAGTCAGGAATTTTTCAATTCTCTTGCTGTTTTTGCTGAAATAATAAGCCGCCAAAGGTTTCGGACGACTGCGAACAATCTCCAATGCTTCATCAAAATTATCCACCGAAATAATCGGCAAAATCGGCCCGAAAATTTCACGCTCCATAATTTTGGAGTCCATAGTAATTTTATCTAAAACAGTCGGGGCGATATAGAGTTCATCGGCAATTTTTTCTCCGCCGCAAACAAGAATTCCCTCTTCCATAAGTTTCCCCAGACGCTCATAGTGTTCACGACTGATAATTCTCACATAATCGGGAGATTTCTCCGGGTCATTACCGAAATTAACTTTGATTTGCTCACGGAGAAGCAGAATGAATTTCTCTTTGACACTCTGGCAGACCAAAAGATAATCGGGCGCAACACAAGTTTGACCTGCATTCATAAATTTACCCCAGGCAATACGCCTTGCCGCCAACTTCAAGTCAGAAGTATCATCGACAATGCAGGGGCTTTTTCCGCCAAGTTCAAGCGTTACCGGGGTCAAGTGTTCCGCAGCAGCAGCAGCAACTTTTTTGCCGCTTGCCTCACCGCCGGTGAAGAAAATATAATCAAATTTGAACTGCAAAATTTCTTCCAAAGAAAATTCATTATCCACAATGCAGTTTTTAAATTGGAAACACTCGTCAAGCAGAGATTTCAAAACCCGGTTGGTATTGGGAGTATTAGGAGAGAGTTTAAGTATTGCATTATTCCCTGCCGCCAAAGCCCCGATCAAGGGATCAATTGCCAAAAGCAACGGATAATTCCAAGTGGAAATAATTAAAACTGTTCCATATGGCTCTTGATAAATTTTGCCATGACCCGGCATATTGGCAATTCCTGCCGAAACTCGTTTGTGTTTAGCGAATTTTTTAATATTTTTTATCATGAAATTCAAGCTGTCCATCAATGGCACAAACTCGCTGACAGTTGCTTCCGATTCTGATTTATGCAAGTCCTCATACAGGGCAATAAAGATTTTTTCCCGATTATCTTTAAGAATTTTTTTAAGATTTTTCAGCATTAATTTGCGATCACGGATACTTTTTCTCGCACCTGACTTGAAAAATTCATAGCTCTCATTGATAAATTTTTTAGTAATCTCCATAACTCACTCCTCTAAACAAATTTGCGATTCACCCTCGTTCCAATTGAGCATAGAACTTCATAGACGTGAGTTCCCTTAAATTTCGCCCAATCATCAAGAGTAATTTCATGCTCTCCCTGCTTGCCGATACAAATAACTTCGTCCCCAACTTTCGCATTGGGAACATGGTCAAGCAGTACAGTGGTATAATCCATAGAAATTCTGCCCAAAATCGGACACAAAACCCCATTAATCAAAACATATCCGCGATTTGATAATGCCAAAGGCAATCCGTCGGCATACCCGGCAGAAATAGTCCCCACCAACGAATCTTTAGCAAGTTTATGCATTCTGCCATAGCCCAAAGCCGAACCGGCTTTAAGTTGGCGGATACTGCTTAAATAGGTTTTCAACTCTACACATCCCTTCAAAGTCATCGCCGTATCGGGAATATTGTCATCGGCATAACCATAGAGATTAATTCCGGTTCTTACCATATTAAATGGGGCTGAACTTGTTTCTGAAAAGTTATTAATTGCATCACTTGCCCCAATATGGACATACTCGAAACTCATTCCGTCGGCAATCAATAACTCATAAAGTTTTTTGAATCGTTCAATCTGAAAATGGGTGTAATTGTCACTTTTGTTAAAAGCAGATGAAAAATGCGAATAAATTCCGACAATTCGGATATTTTTAAGTTCATGAATCTTCTTAATTTCCTCATAAGCGTCCTCGGCAATCATGCCGAGTCTGCCCATGCCGCTGTCGATAGTCAAAGCCCCACGGATAATTTTTCCCTGCTTCGCGGCTTCTTGATTAATCAAACAGGCATGCTCATAATTATTCAGCGGCGCAACCAAGTCAATTCGCACTGCATCGCTGAGTTCATGCGGCAGCAGATTTCCGAGAATTTGAATCGGCACATTCAAATGACTTAATTCCAAAGCCTCATTAATCTCTGCCACACCGATCATATCCACTCCCAAGTTGAGGAGCAAATCGGCAATTTCTTTCACCCCGATACCGTAAGCATTTGCTTTCAGCACCGCCATAACTTTAGCAGGAGCAACATACTTACGAATATTGAGAAAATTTTCAGCAATCTGGGCTGAATTTATCTCCAAATTTACTCGACTCAACATAGCAGTTTCAATCACATTAAATTATTTTGCGTATTCGACTGAACGAGTTTCACGAATTACGGTAACTTTGATCTGTCCCGGATAATTCATCTCTTTTTCAATTCTCTGGCAAATATCACGAGCAAGCATCTGTGCTTCGCCCTCGGTGATCTTTTCGGGAGTTACAACCACACGAACTTCACGGCCTGCCTGCAATGCAAAGCAGGATTCAACTCCGGCAAAGTCTTTCGCAATGCTTTCAAGTTGTTCAAGGCGTTTCAAATAAAGTTCAGTAGTTTCACTTCTTGCGCCGGGACGAGATGCGCTCAATGTATCGCAGG
>JAZRSP010000210.1:0-3457 GCA_045651565.1 Victivallaceae bacterium
TTCTCCGATTATTTTTCATCAAAATCCCAATATTTACCTTGAAAATATGGCCATATGCTTGAGTACTGCGATTGCCAGCCAAGATATTACATATGTGGTTCTGAAGCAGTTTCAACACATTATTTATGAACTTGAAAAGTACCAGATTGATTACGAAACTCATCGTTCAAACCTATCACGAGGAGAAAAAATATCTGAGTCTAAAAAACTCAAAATGAAGTTGCGGCAGCAGTATTTTAAGGAATTTGAAGATTATTACCAAAAACGTTTTAAGAAAGATATTTCCAGAAAGCAAGCTGCCGATGAATTTTTTCAAGCTAACGAAGAAAAATTAAAAGAAATATGGAAAGACGGCAAGGCGTTTTATCGTGCTATAACAGAAAGACATCAAACAGTAAAAAATAAAGCCAGATTAAAACAGCAAAAAGAAAAAAATTCCCGATTTGAGCTGCCGGAGGATATATCGGCAATCCTTGCCAACTGGTCTGTTGGTGATTGAATTAATTCCATTTGCAATATAATAATCTTACACGCGCATTTGATATGCGGGTGTAAAATGTTTATAATCAGCGAATAAAGCTTGCAACTTTCTTTCGCTTAAGATATATTAAGTGCCAACTGCCCAACAGAAGAAAGGAGTTAAATATGGGTATAGATATGGCACTGAGCTATGAGCGGCGAAAAGGAATGGCTATTGATTTCTGTAAAAACTTAGGCATTGAGCCGGAAGAACTGCTGGACACTTCTTCCCAAGAGCCCCAAAATCAATCCGACTGGATAACTCGGAAAGAAGCAGCTGGTTATGCGAAAGTAAGTCCAGACACTATTGACAACTGGCGAAAAGCCGGTAAAATTAAATTTATAAAATTGGCAGATGGTCGCCCCGGGGCTGTGCGGATTTCCCGTCGCAGTTTGGAGCGTTTTCTTGCCGGGAAAGTCAAAATCGATCCTGATAAACGTGTCCGTAACAATCCCCGCAAAGGAGAGCGTTACCGTGTCAATTAATTATCATTCCACTAATGAATATCTCGATCCAAGCACCCGCCGTTTGGCGGAGTGCTTGGGAATTCATCACCCTGAAAAACTTAATTTTCATAATATTTTTGCACAAACACGCGAAGAATTTCTCATCCGGCATTTGATAGCAGAAATGCTCCGGGCGTATAGCGGGCGTGCAGAATATTTAACGGTGAACAGCCTTGTTGGCAAAGTCCGACAGTTTATTCCTGATTATTATTTCCAATTGGATCGGGAACTCAAGCAGTGTGCCCAATATTGTATCCCGATGTATGGAGATGATTGGTCTCCGACTACAGCAGTGCTTGCATTGCAAAATATTCGCCGTCAGAACAACCGGTTTCAAAATGTTTTTACCGTAGTTCTGGTAATCGAAATTCTTGCCAGATCGGTGAGAATTTATGAACATCTGCGAGATAATTTCTTTCCGCTTGTTCGGATTTTACTGTCCGGTAATTCCAGTGGCACTGCGGAAATGCTGCAAATGTACATTGATGATGTACGCTATCGTAATGGTGACAAAGTTTTGATAGCTGGAGGAGATTGAGATGGGGATTTTGCCTAACATTAATTACCCTGATAAATGTGATCTCCGATATGTTTTTAGAAGCCAGAGATGGGATAACTTTATTGTTTCAATCGAAACACCGCGAAAGCCTGATGGTACAAGCGAAAAAGACTTTTACATCACAAATGTCGCTTCTTCCGAGAACATAATTACGGTTTCACAAGCCGATCAGGCTTTGGGAGATGAAGCTGAAGCCGGACGGATTCACGGGAAGGGTAAATTTTTCTGTGGTCTCTGGGAAAACGGAAATATTCGAATCAACTTGCATGAACCGTGGTATCCCTGTGACGGGTATTTCCTCTCACTTGAAGGAGGGCTGTCATTCCAAACCGGCCATCCTGTTATTGAAATGATTGATCATCGTGGAATATCAAGTATAAATGGTACTCCTCAGTGGCATACTCTGTTCATTTATATCCGGATCTCCACCGGTATTTTACCTGGTCATCATACTGCTGTTTATAATGGTGGAAGTACCGATGACGAACTTGAAAATGCCCGTGTCTTGCAAAAAAAATTTGATTTGAGCGGCTGTTGGGGCGGCAAGAACAGAGTTGGTGAAAAATCCAATTGGTACGAGGATAAAACCCTGCAGAATTATCCCTATGATTCAGAGTGGACAAGAGAATTTGTAAGCAACAGCGATGGTATCCCTTTACACAGTATCATTTGGCGGAACAATGGTGATAAAGCGGTGGTTTTGCCGGAGATGATTTTGCGTCGTCCGGGATTTGATCCACGCCGGGTTTTTATGGCTCCGGAGACGATTCATTATCCCATCAAACGTGGAAAAGGTTTTTCAGGTACGATCAATGTATCGCTGTCCCTGCCGAAAAATGATTTGGTGTCTGATGATCTCTATCTCTGCTATCCGGGAGGAGAAAAGGCTGTCGGTATTTGCGATTTGACACCGCTTTATCAGGCGGATAAAATTAATCTGCTGATCCTGAACAAGCAGGGTATAGAAGGTTGGAAATTTGCTATGAGATTTGCCGCGAGATTGCGTAAGGAAAATATCGCTTTTACGGTCAAAGTTCTGACTGGAAGTGAATATCGTGAGTTGTCTTTGAAAGAATTCCGGCAGAGTCTGCATGATCAGTTGTTGATTGTGCCGAAAGAGTTGAGTGATGACTTCGGCGGCAGTCTCAATACTTTTCTGGAAAGCAAGCCGTTGGATTTGATTTCCGGCGTACTTGGAAAAGGAGAAGCAATGCTTATATCCGGTGCATTTTGTCCGGAGGTCGCATTCTACTTGGCAACATCAATCGGAAGTGGTAGTTGGGAGGGGCGTTGGCAGTCGCTTAAGCATTGTTGTCAGGTAACGCTTTTTGCAGACAAATACAACCTGGGGCGAATTGTCAATACGGAAATCCCTGCCGGGGTTGATGTCCGTTCCGGTAACATCCCACTGACAGATGCGAAACAGTTTGTCAAAGATCGCGATTTGGTAATTTTTGCATCTCAAGATATGCAGAGCGATAAAAGCCGCTGTCATGAACTGCTGAAATTTTGTCTTGCACACGATATTTCAGTGATCGTATTTGCGGAAACCGCAGACGCATTTGTGTCGCAAGTTGCCGGACGTTTTTACGAATTGAATTGCCGATTCGATGACGCTGTCAGGCAATACACCTTTTGTTCTGCGGAAACACGTTTCGGGGTCAGTTTTACCTTGACTCAACAGGGAAAACTTGCCTCCTGTCGTGATTTGAGTGAAGCTGAACTGAATCAGATCTGCAACCGGCAGGATACTCTGCAAATCGCAAATGGTGTAGACTGCATCGGTGATTTGTCAGGAGAACAAATCCATAGTACGATGTTCGGCAGTAATATCTTGTAACCATTTGCAAAATGATGATTGCCCGGACTCTA
>JAZRSP010000211.1:0-7026 GCA_045651565.1 Victivallaceae bacterium
GAAAGCACCAAGCCCCAATACGCTTCCGCATCATCGGAATTGATTTCAACTATCTTCTCGTAAGTAGCAACCGCCTTGTCATACTCATTAATTCTGCGGAAGTGTTCTGCTCGATTGTATAAATTCTCGTATTGCTCATCGGAAATTTTCGGAAAAGTTACCACATTTCCGCAGTAAGGACATTCACCGCAGGTTATTTCTGGCGTTATCTCCACTTTGCCGCCGCACATTTTGCATTGAATTTTTGCCATATCTAAGAAGTCCTGATTTTAAGTTAATAATAATATCAGTAACTAATATAGCATGTAAAGAAAATTTTACAAACCTATTCAAGTAAATTTTTTTTAGAAAATTTTTAATTCATAATTATGGCAGGTGCCGCACGGAAAGTGCGACTAAATGCGAACCTAACGGCTCTTATGCTGGATGATTCGGACAGTAATATATGCAGTCCTCTGCATGACAGTGATATGTCATACCACAGTGAAAAAATAAAAAAAGGAGATTTGAGTGGCGTCGAAAATCTCCGTTAGTTGGCAAACCGTGGCAAAAGCTTTGTGGGGTCACTCCGTAAAAAAACGGAGGGACTCCCCTAAGATTTTGCCACATTTAGCACTCCACCAAACCGCCCACGACCTGTCAAACTCACCATTACCCCAGTCCAGCCTGATGGCTGGTTGCCAGGGGTTTGGGGAGCGCAAACAGCTCCCCAAAAAAAGCAGCGCAAGCCACCCATAAAAACAAAAAAATCGGAATTTAGAGTTTTGTGAAGCAAAACTATAAATTCCTATATCGGTCAAGGGCTGATGCCCTTGCGCGGATGGGGGTTATAGGGGGAAGGCGGCGTAAGCCTGCCCCCCTTAAAAAATTATTTAAGGTACTTCAAAAGATCGCAAGCAATATTTATCGCCTCATCAAGCACTACATCTTTTTCTTCAGCATCATCGCTTTTCTTATCCAATGCTTTTTCTTTTGCTTCATGCTCTTGTTTTTCGACTAAATATTCATTGTAGCGTTCTTCTTCATTTAGAGAAATCTCTTTGACTTCACGATTTTTGATAATTTCCTTTGACAATTCAATGATTTCAGCAAAGTCCTTGGAGTTTTTTATTCTCAATTCAGAAGCAGACTTGATTGCCGGCAAAATTTTATCCAAATCAGCATAATAGAGTTGATACTTGCATGGAGCAATCTCATCCCAAGCCAAATGATATTTATTAAACATTTCGCCTGCCTCTAAACATTCAGTATATGAGGGAATTACCACATCGGAAGATATACCCAATTGCTGAACGGAACTGCCACTGATTCTATAGAAAATCGCAGTTTCATACATCAGCTCTCCGGCAGAAAAGTTCACCGGGAAAATCGAGTACAACTCATTCAAATTCACCACATCCAAAACAGTACCTTTGCCGTAACTTCTGGTATCGCCGACCACAATCGCACGATTCAAATCACGCATTGCACCGGCAAAAATTTCCGAAGCACTTGCAGTAAATTTATTAACCAAAATCACCATCGGCCCGTCATAATACTGTGATGATCTATTATCACGACGAATATCCAGCATTTTGTTGCGGTCAGAAATCTGCACAATAGGAGCGTGTTTGACAAAAAGTCCGGACAACTCAATTGCTTCATACAAACTGCCACCGCCATTAGCTCTCAAATCAACGACCAGAGATTCAATTTTCTGCTCTTTGAATTCATTTAAAATCTTTTTGACATCTCTTGACAAACTGCGATAATTCTTATCGCCTCTTTGGAGTGCTTCGAAGTCCATATAGAAACTTGGAATTGTCAAAATACCGACTTTCTTTTTGTTGCCGTCTGAATCGGTAACTTCTCTTACCACACCTTTGGCGGCACTCTCTTCCAAATTTACTTTATCGCGTTTAATTTCATAAACCTCAACCTTGCCGTTTCTGCCTCTGTCACCGGGGATAACGGTCAATTTGACAATTGTATCTTTTTCCCCACGAATAAGTTTCACTGCCTCGGAAACCGGCATATCGATTACATTAACCACCTCGCCGTCACCCTGCGCAACACCAATAATGCGGTCATCGACTTTCAATCTGCCATCCAAATCGGCAGGCCCGCCTTTTACGATATCAACCACCCGAATAAATCCGTCTTCACTGGTCAGAGTCGCCCCGATACCGATTAACGACAAACTCATTGAAATATCAAAATCCTCTCCAACTGACGGTGACATATAACTTGAATGCGGACCGTAAATTTGGGCCAAAGTAGTCAAATAAATTCCTAAAATATCAATTTCTTTCTGTTTCATCAAGAAATTATCATAATCTTTCAAGCGGCTCAAAACCTTTTCTTCGGGAGTTTTTTTATCCCAAAGAGCCTGAACATTTTTCGAATCAGCATTTTCAGCATTGGCGGCTAATTCTTCCGCAACAATCCGATCATAAAGTTTAATGGTCAAAACATCATTTTTGATTTTTTTACGCCAAAGTTCTTTTAATTCTTCCTCATTGGCTGCATATTCCTCATTTTCACGATCGAAAACAAATGTCTCTTTTGCAGTAAAATCCAACGGTTTTTTCAGCATTTCTTCTGCGAATAAATAGTATTCTTTGCGTCTTTGCATAAATACCTCATACGCAACAAAAGCGAAATCGGCATTCCCAAAAATTGCCGAAGAAATTAATTTTTTCCGATAGGGTTCAAACTTTTCAATATCAGATTTTGTAAAATAAATTTTTGCCGGATCCAACCCCTGCAAATATTCATCAAAAAATATTTCAGACAACGCTTCATCTTGAAGTTTGGGACGATAGTGGCGTTCATGCAGCAATTTGACTACAGTTTTGGTAACGTAACGAATACGCTTCTGCTCCATTTTGCTTTTCACAGTCTGGGCGTAAAAAGTCGATACATCCTTTTTTTCATTCGAATTATTTTCCGATGCATTCGATGTATTACCGAATCCCGCAAATACTCCGAAAAGATACAATATCAAGGCAAAAAGCAACAAATCCCACCATTTGCCAAAAAATCTGCTAACACTTTTCATTTATCTTAAATTCCTACTCTGCGTTCACGCATTAATTCTGTTGCTTCATCAATAAGTTCAAATAAATATTTTTCCTGCTCTTCCGCACTCATAGCACGGAAAATTGCCAGAAGCAAATTTTCATTCTTATTAAGTTCTTTAATTTCCAACTGTTCCAATTTATCCACAGTCACACATCCGCCAAGTCTTTTCAAATAATAATCCTGTCTGCTCTCTTCCAAAGCCCCGAATGTATCCAGCAAAACCTTTTCGTCGGAGATTAATTCATCTAAATAATGTCCCATTTTCGGAGCATCGCCGATTCTTACCGGTTTAAGTTCTGTCGCATCGGCATCTTTCAAAAGGATATAGCGACGGATTTCCGGATAAATTTTCTGAAAAACTTCTTTCTTGTCGCCGTTATTTTTTCGATTGAGATAACGCTTCAAAGTATCGACCTTCACACCGGTACGCAACGAGAGTTCCGCCAAACTGATAGCATTGACACATTTTTCCAATGCCTTATTAATATCTTCTGTAATTTTTTTCATAATCCACCCCAAAAAAAATAATAGTTTAATACAATCATTGTAAATATAACATTTTATTATGATTTTGCAACCCGAAAAAGCAATAAAAACACCATTTTTTATAAAATTTTTCTTTTCAGTGCTTGATAATTAAAGTTTTTAAATTATTTTAATAAACATAAACAACAAAAGGCAACTTATGAAATTTATTGAATCATATAAAAAATATATCAATATCTTAAAAAAAATTTCTGTCGGGGCAATCCTTTGTATTTTGGCAATCGCAATTGCTTTTCCGATTCCGGGCATGGAAATTATCCCTATTGAAGATAAACTTGACGATTACCCTGACTATGACTATATCGCTGATGTCCAAACACTTATGGAAGAACAGAAGTGGTACGAAGCAAAGGTGCTTTGTGAGGATATTATCAAATCCGAGTTGCCGCAAGCACGAGAAGCAGAATTATTGCTTATTACTTGCACCAAAGAACAACAAAAACTCGGCAATCGCATCTTCCAAACCGCCAAAGGCTTCATCTCTGGCAACCCTAATCACTCAATAGAAGAAATCGGAGGAAGTATCGCTTCTGATATGTTTTTGTACGGAGATTTACGAGATTTGACGGTACAGGGATATTTAAAGCTCTCCGGACAAGATCCCGATCCGGTTATTGCAGCATTGGCAACGCTCGGAGTAGCTACAGAATTGGTCGATGTAATCGACTGGGCACCGGCCGGCTTGAAAGCACTCCGCAAACTTGGATGTATTTCCGACAAAATGGGAGATGCAATCTGCGACATGTCAAAACAACTTGTGAAAAATAAAATCGTCGATATTACCACTCAAACTTTTTTCCAAAATACTAAAAAAATATTTGATAAAGCAGGTTTCGTGCGAAGCAAAGACATCTTTAAATCTCTCGACACCCCAGAAGATGTCGCCAAAATGGCAAAACATGTTGAAACAGCACCGGAATTAACCCACATGATTTCCAAAAACAACGGCAAAAATGCCCTAAAAATGCTTGATGAAATTTCGGAACAACCCAACTCAAAAAAACTGCTGAAAAAATGTATTCAAAAAAATCTTCCACATATAACTTGGAATCATGTTGCCAAAACCGCCTATAAACATCGGATTTATACTCTTGATATTTTGCACCATATTGGAGAGTTGACTCGCGAAAATTTTGGAAATTACGCTTATCTTTTAAGTTTTATAATGTTTGCAGCAGGAGCAACCTTTATCTATCAGGTTATCCCACGCAAAAAACCACCTCAATCCACACCTGACTCAACCACCACCACTCAAACAAATACAGACCACCCCCAAAATACGAATCAATAATTTTTTAAAGGACCAACTATCGGAGATTTCCGACGCCACTAAAATCTTCTTTTCAAAATTATTATTCGTATTTTTATAGGAAATCTGCATAAAATCAATATTTTTTCGTTTTTTATACAGTTTTTTTTGATTTTTTACACACTTTGCCTATTGCTTTTTTTCAAAACATATGCTATAATATAGGGTAGTTGAGGTGATAACTGTCACTTCGAGTTATTGTAATTAGTAAGAAAACGAACAAAAATCATTAAACGAAAGGTAAAATTATGAAAAAATCGTTCAAGTTCACCTTAATTGAGTTGTTGGTTGTCATTGCAATTATTGCAATCCTCGCAGGAATGTTGCTGCCGGCACTTAACAAGGCTCGTGAAAAGGCTCGTGCAATCTCCTGCACAAATAATCAGAAACAAGCATTATTGGCTATGGCAATGTATGCAGATTCTCATAATGGGAATTTTATTTGTATTTCTAATAATACAGCAGATACCCCATCAAATAAAACTAATGGCACTTTTGTTCCATGGTACGAGCGTTTAAGATTGGCAGGCTTGGTAAATGATGATATGAAAATCGGTCGTTGTCCATCTATTGCAGCTGCTAAAACTGCAAAAGATGATGTCGCGGCTCATTGTCAGCAAACTTATGCTATGCCACGTTTGGTTAATACTTGGAAAACTTACTACGGCAATGGTGTTGGTAATGTGTCCGGAAGTACTGCTAATAATGAATTAAAGATAAATCTTTATGATATGGCAGGTCCCAGAATGATTATGATTGACTCATACAATACCGCTATTTCTTCTCAAATTTTTGAATGGTCTCCAACTGGTGCTGCTGGTAATAATATGTCAGCTTTTATTCACGGCGATAGAGCAAATGTAGGTTGGTCTGATGGCCACGTGGAATCTATGGTTGCAAAAGCAGTTGAAACTGAATTAAAAGATGTTGGCGGCATGACTACATTCAACTACTACGATTCATCTTTAACTGCTAAATAATTAATTTATAAAAGTTCTAAAAGAGTATAATTCTAATAATTTATACTCTTTTTTTTTAATAAAAACTTGTATTTAAACTTTTATATGCTATAATATATTTTATCGTATAACAAATAAATAGAAAGGATAAAAGTTATGAAACTCAAAACAATCTTTACACTAGCAGTCGCCACACTCGGTTTATCTGCAATGGCGAAAGAGCCGTTCGGCACCATTATTCTTAATGGTGGTAAACTCGAACCCGTATCATTAAATATGATCGGTGCAACCAATGAACACATGAACTTCTGCTTTGCAACCGACTTTGAAGACGGTTCAATCTACCTTGACCATTCACAGGGTATCCACACCGTTTCTGAATACAAAGTTTACCGTCGCTCTCTTGACGGAGGCAAAACTTGGGAAAAAACCCCCTTTGCATTCGGCGGCATCAATGCCTATACTAATATGGACGGCAAAAAATGTCATGTAAACTCTTGGGAACCGAATAATTTCTCTAATGAGCATACTCTTACTACTTGGATTTTAAAAGATGACCATAGTGCTATTGAAAGCTCTTTCACTTCCAAAATCACTATGCCATTCAAGTCAAACTTCCTTCTTCACCGTGATGTTATCCGCACCCAGGACGGCAGACTTCTTTTGAATGGTTACTGCCGCAAGGTTGACGGTAAAAAACATTGTGCTTTCGTTATTGAATCAAAAGATGACGGAAAATCTTGGCATTTTCTCTCAATGATCTTCGAACCTACCGAGAAAAAATATACCGAAGGTGCTAATGAAACCACTATGGTTCAATTGAAAAACGGTGATATTTTGGCATTTTTCCGTACCGGCGGTCCTTTGGTTCAGATGAGAAGTAAGGACGGCGGCAAAACTTGGGGCGATTACTACGAAATTGATGACCACGGCGTCGCTCCCGGAGCCAGAGTTCTCGAAAACGGCACAATCGTTGTAATCAGCGGTCGCCCAGAAACCAATTTGTACATCGACTTCACAGGCGAAGGCAAAGACTATCAGTGCATACAAATTTATGGCGGTGCAGGTTGCTCATACGCTTCTGTAATCGAAGTTGCTCCGAATCAAGTTATGTGTATCTATGACGAAAGTGATTTCGGCTCATGGAAA